>NZ_MWIG01000134.1:0-5252 GCF_002156145.1 Streptomyces sp. NRRL B-24572
AGGATGACCAGGATGATCGCCAGCACGACCGGGACGATGAGCCTCCTGTCCTGTGCGGCGGTGACCTGGGTGTCGTACCGCTGGGCGGTGAAGCCGCCGACGAGGGCGTCAGCGCCGGGCGCCGCGTGCAGGGCGCCGCGCAGGGCGACGACGGCGCGCTCGGCGGCATCGGAGTCCGCGGCGTCCGCGAGGGNNCCGTCGGCGACGAGCGGCCGACCGGAGCCGGGAACGGTGAAGAGGGTCGCGGAGTCGACGCCCTCGACGGCCGCCGCGGCCGTCCGCACCTTCTCCGCGGCGTCGGCGTCGGCGATGACGACGGCGGGGTTGCCCGCGCCGCCGGGGAAGTGCTCGCCCAGGCGCTGCTGGGCGGCGACGGAGGGAGCGTCCTTGACGAAGATCTCGTCGAGCGGGACGCCCTTGGAGTCGAGGGTGAAGGAGAAGGCGGCGCAGGCGAGCAACGCCGCGAGGGAGCCGGCCCAGACCTTGCGGGGCGTGCGGTCGACCAGCGCCGCGACCTTGCGCCAGACGGGATGCGCGTCGTCCCCGACGGTCGCCCGGGGGCGGGCCGGCCAGTAGGCGGCCCGTCCGAGCAGGACCAGGGCGGCGGGGAGGAACGTCACCGCGCTGAGGACGGCGCAGCCGATGCCGATGGCGCCGACGGGGCCGAGCGCCCGGTTGTTGGTGAGGTCGCTGAACAGCAGGGCGAGCAGACCGAGCGCGACGGTGGCGGCGCTGGCCAGGATCGGGCCGAACGACTGCTTGAGGGCGCCGCGCATCGCGGGGACGCGGGCGCCGTCGCGGGCGCCGAGCTCCTCCCGGTAGCGGGCGGCCAGCAGCAGGGCGTAGTCGGTGGCGGCGCCGATGACCAGGATGGACAGGATGCCCTGTACCTGGCCGTCGACCCGTACGACGTCGTGGTCGGCCAGGACGTAGACGAGGGCGCAGGCCAGACCGAGGGCGAAGACGGCGCCGATGATGATCACCAGCGGGAGCAGGACGCTCCGGTGGACCAGGAGCAGGATCACCAGGACCGTCACCAGCGCGACGACGAGAAGGAGACCGTCGATGCCCGCGAAGGCGTCCCGGAGGTCCGCCTGGGAGGCGGCCGGGCCACCCAGCCACACCTCGGTCCCCGGTACGGCGGAGACCGCCGCCTCGACCCGGTCCAGCGTGGCGGGCAGCCGGTCGCCGAGGTCGGGACGGAGCTGGACGATGCCCCGCAGGGCCTCTCCGTCCTCGGAGGGGAAGGCCGGCGACGGCGCGCCGACCACCCCTTCGGCGCCCTTCAGGGAGGCCAGCGCCCGGGTGGCGTCCGCCGTTGCGGAAGGAGCGAGGGCTCCTCCGCCGCTCCCGGCGGTCCAGACGACCAGGACCGGCAGGGTCTCCTCCTGACGGAACGCCTCCTGCGCCTTGAGGACCTGGGTCGACTCGGCACTGCGGGGCAGGAAGGCGGCCTGGTCGTTGGTCGCCACTTCTCCGAGCTTGCCCGCGTAGGGACCGAGCCCTCCTCCGACGGCGAGCCAGACGACGAGCACCAGCAGCGGCAGCAGTCTGCTGGCCCACCGCAAGGGTGTGGACACGGCAAGACCTCCAAGTATCTCGACAATCAATAATCTCAATGATTGAAGCAAAATGAAACACGGTCCGTCGCGAATCCCGCAACCGGGTGGCGTGACGGCGCCCGTGCCTCACGCCTCGGTCATCCCTTCCGCGCACCCGCACGGCATGGATGCACCGGCACCGCATCCGCGGTGCCGGCTGCCCGTCAGCGGCGGGGAGCGCGCAGCTCGCCGAGTTCCTCGTTCAGCGCGTCCAGGTATCTCAGTACGACCGCGAGCTCGTCCTCGGTGAACCGGTCGCGCGCACGGTCCGCCGCCTGCGCGAGCGGCATGAAGTGGGCCCGCGCCACGGCCCGGGCTCCCGGGACGTAGTGGATGCGGACCACCCGCCGGTCGTCGTCCGCCCTGCTGCGCCGGATGTGGCCGGCCTTCTCCAGACGGTCCAGGCAGGCGGTCACCGCGCCCGAGGTCAGGCCGAGATGCTCCCTCAGCAGTCCCGGAGTGGCCGTGTCGGGGTGGTCGAGCACGAACGAGAGCGCGTGGACATCGGTGGAATGCAGGCTCTCCGCGGAGGCGAAGCCGTGCACCAGACGGTTCACCTCACCGACCGTCCGGCGCAAGGCGACCGCGAAGGCCTGCAGATCGGCCCTGGTCCCGTTCTCCGTCACGCTCTTCCTCGCCTGCCCGTCGCCCACGGGGCAAGCCTATGCGGAAGCCCGCGGGAACCCGCGATCAGTGGTCGTCATCAGCCGCCGGTCCGGTGGCGGAACGGAAGAGCGAAGCCTCTTCGACACGACCGCCGTGGCCGAGCAGGCCGGTCTGCTCGAACGCGGACTCGCCCATGAGGCGCGGCAGTTCACGACGCGACAGGAGGTCGACGGCGAGGGGGAAGAGCGGGCGCCCGGCCTGGGCGAGCCGGAGCCACGGGGGTGCGTAGACGGAAGAGGAGCGGCGGTCGACCCCTCGGCCGATCCAGGCCGCGACACGGTCCACCGGGTAGATCCGGCGCGCGGGTGCGGGCATGTGTCCGCGCAGTTCCCGGAGGACCGTGTGGCGGTCGACGTCGCGGATCATGTCGGTGTCCGTCCAGTGCAGGTAGGCCACGCCCACGGCGACGCCCACGTGGGCCACTTCGGCGCGGAGGGAGCGCGCGAAGGCCTCGGCCCCGGCTTTGGAGGCGCAGTAGGCGCTCATCATGGGGGCCGCGCCGAAGGCGGCGGTCGAGGCGATCTGCAGGAAGTAGCCCCGCGTGGCCCGCAGTCCCGGCAGGAAGGAACGCGCGGTGGCGGCGCTTCCGACGAGGTTGACCTCGATGACCCGGCGCCAGGTGTCCGGATCGGAGGTCTCGAAGGGGCCGCCTTCGGCCACACCGGCGTTGGCGATGACGACCGACGGGGCGCCGAGGCACCGGGTCACCTCGTCCGCGGCCCGGCGCAGAGCGGCGTCGTCGGTGACGTCCACCTCGACGACGTGGCTCCGCGTCCGGAGGGTCGTGGCGACCGCCTCCAGGGTGGCGGCCTCCCGGCCGAGCAGGGCCACGTCCATCCCTCGGTCGGAGAGTCGACGGGCAAGGCCCGCTCCCAGACCTCGGGCGGCGCCCGTGACGACTGCGGTACGTCCCCGCAGGTCCCATGAACGGTTCATCGCCGCGGCCTCCTCGTGTCGGTGCGTGCGGAGCGGGCCTTTCGAGTCACCCGGACGCGCGCGAAGGTGATCACTGCCCGTTCACGCCCCGTCCCGCCGCCTGCTCCTCGTCTCGGCGGTCCGGGCGATGTTCCGGGCCATGCCGCCGAAGACCACGGCGTGGAACGGGGAGACACCCCACCAGTACGCCTGGCCCGCGAGGCCCTTCGGATGGAAGAGCGCCCGCTGCCGGTAGGACGTACGGCCCGCCTCGTCCCGTTCGACGATCATCTCCAGCCACGCGAGGCCGGGCAGGCGCATCTCGGCTCGGAGACGGAGGAGGCGTCCGCGGTCGATCTCCTCCACGCGCCAGAAGTCCAGGGCGTCGCCGACCCGGAGACGCGTCGCGTCCCGGCGGCCCCGCCGGAGCCCCACTCCGCCGACGATCCGGTCGGCCCAGCCCCGGACGGCCCAGGCCAGCGGGAAGGAGTACCAGCCGTTCTCGCCCCCCACGCCCTCGATGACCTGCCACAGCGCGTTCGGGCCGGCGTCGACGGCGCGTGACCGTTCGTCGGTGTAGAGGCTGCCCCCCGCCCAGTCCGGGTCGGTCGGCAGCGGGTCGCTCGGCGCGCCCGGCGGCGAGGCGGAGGACCAGCGGGTCGTGACCTGCGCGTCCTGCACCCGACGGAGGGCGAGACGGAGGGACTCCTCGAACGGGACGGGCTGCCCGGGGCCGTCGGGAACGTACCGGGCGATGTCGCGCTCGGCGCACACCACCTCGTGCCGGAGCGACTCGGTGAGGGGCTTGGCCAGGGAGGCCGGCACCGGTGTGACGAGACCGATCCACTGGCTCGACAGTCGCGGGGTGAGGACGGGCACGGGGACGATGAGGCGTCTGGGGAGACCGGCGATCTCGGCGTACCGCATCATCATCTCCCGGTAGCTGAGCACGTCGGGTCCGCCGATGTCGAAGGTCCGGTTGACGTCGGCGGGCATGCCGGCGCTCCCCACCAGGTACCGCAGGACGTCGCGTACGGCGATGGGCTGGACCCGGCTGCCGACCCAGCTGGGTGTGACCATGACGGGCAGCCGTTCCGTCAGGTACCGCAGCATCTCGAAGGAGGCCGATCCGGAACCGATGACGACGGCGGCGCGCAGCACGGTGGTGGGGACGCCCGAGTCGAGGAGGATGCGGCCCACCTCGGCGCGGGAGCGCAGGTGCGGCGAGAGCTCGTCCTCCGGCACTTCGCGCGGGGTGAGGCCGCCCAGATAGACGATCCGCCCCACTCCGGCGGACCGGGCCTCCGCGGCGAAGACGCGGGCGGCCAAGCGGTCCCTGTCCTCGAATTCCGCCGTCGAGCTCATGGAGTGGACGAGGTAGTAGGCGACGTCGACGCCGTCGAGCGCCCCGCGGAGGCTCGCGGCGTCGGTGACGTCACCGCGCACCGCCTCCACCCGGTCGACCCAGGGAAAGTCACGGAGCTTGTCCGGACGCCGGGCGAGGCAGCGTACGCGGTGACCGGCGTCGAGGAGCTCCGGCACCAGGCGGCCCCCGATGTAGCCGGTCGCGCCGGTGACCAGGCAGCGGGTGCCTCCGGGCGGGCTTGGAGTGTTCATACGCTGATCCGTTTCGCCGAAGGCCTTGGCGTACACGTCCTACGCCGGTTCTTCGCCCCGGCGGGTGTGCCCGGATGCGGGCCGCGGCCCTGTCGTCGAACGCGCGGCCCGTTTCTTCCGGCACCCGGGTCGGAACGGACGAGCGCTGCCGGGGGACGAGCGCTGCCGGGGACGCGTGCGATCAGCTGGGGGCGGGGGTCCTGGTGGGGGCGGCCGTGGCCGGCACGGCCGGCCGGTAGAAGATGTCGATGTCCACCTCTTCGCCGCCGACCATCAGGGTGTCCCAGGCGCCGCTCTCCCACAGGGTCCGCAGGGTCGAGGGGTCGAGCGTCTCCAGGTGGTTCCGGAGCGTCGCGTCGTCGGGCATGCCGGGGAGGCGTGGCGCCAGGCGGTCGCGGATTCCCCGCAGCCGTTCCATGAGCCCGTCGATGTCCGCGTCCCTCTCCAGGTCCT
>NZ_MWIG01000135.1:0-27749 GCF_002156145.1 Streptomyces sp. NRRL B-24572
GTGGACAGCCACCCCGCGGCAGCCGCGGGGTGGCTGTCCACCGCCTTCATGCTGACCATGGCCGTCGTCATCCCGGTGACGGGGTGGTTCCTCCAGCGCGTGACGACCCGGACCGCCTTCGGCCTGGCCATGGCGCTGTTCCTCGCCGGCACGGCCCTGGCCGCCGCCGCGCCCGCCTTCCCCGTGCTGCTGGCCGCCCGCGTCATCCAGGCCAGCGGCACCGCCGTCATGATGCCGCTGCTCATGACGACGCTGATGACCCTCGTGCCCCCGAACGACCGCGGCCGTGTCATGGGCAACATCACCCTCGTCATCTCCGTCGCACCCGCCCTCGGGCCTGCGGCCTCCGGTGTGCTGCTGCAGCTGGGCACATGGCGCCTGCTGTTCCTGGCCGTGCTGCCCATCGCCGGAGCCATGGCCGTGTTCGGCCGGCGCAAACTGGTCAACATCGGCGAGCCGCAGGCCGGCCCGATCGACTGGTTGTCCGTCCCCCTGGCGGCAGCGGGTTTCGGCGCCCTCGTCTACGGCCTGAGCGGGCTCGGTGCCGAGAACTCGGCCCAGGCCCCCGTACCCCCGGCGGCCACGACCCTGGCCGGCGCCGTGCTGGTGGGCCTGTTCGTATGGCGGCAGCTGGCACTGCAGCGCAGCTCCACACCGCTCCTCGACCTGCGCGCCCTGACGTTTCGTCACTTCTACGTGGCGCTCGGCCTGATGTGCCTCTCCTTCATGGCCCTCATGGGTGCCTTCATCCTGCTGCCGATCTATCTGCAGGAGGTGTGCGGCCTGACCTCACTGCAGACCGGGCTGCTGCTCATCCCCGGCGGTCTGACCATGGGCCTGCTCGGACCACAGGTCGGCAAGCTCTACGACCGACTCGGTGCACCACGCCTCGTCGTGCCCGGAGCCGTGCTCACGGCGCTCTGCCTCGCGCTGTTCGCCTTCACGGGCGAACAGACCTCGCCGTGGCTCGTACTCGCACTTCACGTGGCCCTGAGCGCGGGCATGGCGTTCGTCTTCACCCCCGTCTTCACCTCCGGCCTGTCCGTACTGCCGCCGCACCTCTACCCCCACGGCTCCGCCATCCTGGGCTCGCTCCAGCAGGTCGCGGCAGCCGCGGGCACCGCCCTGGTCATCAGCGTCATGTCGGGACACGCCGCCACGGCGGCAGCCGACGGCGCCGACACCACCGGCGCCCTGGCCACGGGCATCCGGTGGGGATTCGGCACCGGCGCCGTGCTCGGCGCCCTGGCGGTGCTGGTCGCGCTGCTGGTGCGCACCCCGCCCACTCCGCAACAGCCTGCTGCGCCGGAGACCCAGGACGAAGGCGGCACCGCGACGAACAACACCGCCCACACGCCCACCTGACGCCCTGGACGACCGTCCCGACCATCTGACGTCAGCGACCGGCCGGGGGCCGCCCACTCGGTGGGCGGCCCCCGCCGCACCGCCCCTCACGCCGGGCGGTGGCACCGAGCAGACAGATGACGCGCCGGGCTCGCGGCAATCCGCTCGCGCGTCGTTTCCTCGGCTGCGTACGGTCTGCGCATGACGAGGACCACGCCGGCCAGACCGGTGCCCCTGGAGGACCGTGACCCGACCCTGAGGGGGAAGGCGTCGATCCGGGGTGGCCGGTCCGTTGCCCGACCCACCCGGCTCCGCTTCGGCCGGGACCGGGACCTGCACGTCTTCACCTGCCCGGCCGACCCCGGACATCCGCCCCGATGGGTGCTCGCCTGACGAGCTCGTGCACGGCGGGCGGTGGGACCCCGGCAGCCGACGCTCACCCCTGTTCGGCCGCCACCGCCACCGCCTCCGCCTCCCGCAGCAGCGCCGCCCCGTACCGCGCGCCCTCGGCCGACAACGGGACGTACGCCGGCATCAGCGTCAGCGGCAGCCGCAGCACCCGCGGGAACAGGTTGTCCAGCGCCTGGAACTGCCCGACCAGCGGCCGCCACTCCGGGACCGCCCGGCCGTGCGGAGGCGTCAGACTCTGGCCGAGCCGCGCGAGCCCCGTCATCACCGGCGCGTCCTTGTCGAGGTACTGCGCCGAGGGCAGCCGTCCGATCGACGCCAGCAGCCCCCGCGCCACCTTGGCCGACTCGCCGTGCCGCACCAGCGTCGGCCGCCCCGTCACGGCGCGCGCGAAGTCCTCGACCGCCGCCACCTGGCCGAAGGTCAGAGTCCGCGCGATCGGCACCGACCTGAGCCGGCGCCAGTCGCCCAGGAGCACATGCCGCTCCGGGCGGATCAGCCACTCGGTCACCAGCGCCTCCGTGTGCAGCGAGCTCACCGCCCGCTCGCCGACCCGGCTCAGCAGGAAGGCCACCCAGCCGCGCGGCAGCCCCGAGTCCTGCTGAAGGAGCCGAGCACCGATCCGGCACACCGCGACCACCGGCGCCAGGTCGACCGACTCCTCCTCCTGGAGCACCACCGGACGGCCGAGCGGCGAGCGGAGCCAGTCGGCGACCGCGGCCGCCGCGGCCTGGCGCGTCTCCACCGGGGCCGGCTTGTCCCGGAACCGGTCGAGCACCCCGAGCGCCCACAGCACCTTCTGCTTCGCGGAGCCCCCGACCGGCGCGCCCGCCTCCTGCAGACCGGCCTCGTAGGCGGCGCGGTACGTGGCGAAATCCGGGGGAACCAGGTCGGCCACGGGCCCCGCGGGCGAGGCGAACGTGGGCAGCGACAGCCGGCCCAGGCTCCTGCACAACCAGTCCGGCAGGTCCACGACCGTGCGCCGCGTGCCCGGCTCCACGAACTGGACGGTCCCCCGCCCCGCCACCTCCTCGAGGCGTGCGACCTCCGCCATGACCTGATCACCCGGCGCGGGCGCGCCCCGGCCGGGCGTGTAGAGCGCCAGGACGCCCAGGGGGCCGACGGACACATGGAGCGCCCTGCGGCCCGGGGCCGCCGCCGCGCCCACGACGGTCACGCGCGCCAGCTGACCCGCCGTCATGTTCTCGTACTCGCGGGCGATCAGCGGGTGGTGGACGAGGCTGACCGCGCAGCGGCCGCGACGCAGGACGGTGAGCCGGCGCGAGGCCCGCAGGTGCGCCACGAGCAGCTCGCCGGGCACCCCGGCGGCCCAGGTCGCGTCCCGGGCGGGCAGCCAGCACAGGGCCTGACTGCGCTCGTCCCGGCACAGCACGCCGAGACACGAACCGTCCGGCGCGTCCACGGCGAGCAGCGCGCGGACGACGGTCTCGCCCTGCTCGCTCCGGTCCGCAGGCAGACCGCTGGTGAGCGTCTTCGTGTCCTTGTCCCAGTGCAGCCGGAGCAGGTTCCGGTCGCCGACCAGAGCCGTCGCCGTCGCCGCCACGGCCTCCGACGGCAGGCCGGGCAGCAGCTCGTGCACATGCGTGCGGACGAGTGCCGCCCCGGCCCGCATCACCAGGTGGCCGCCGCCCAGTTCGGCGATCGGCCGGGCCAGGACCGTGCCGTCGGGCCAGATTCCGCCCCGCTGCCGGCGCCGGGACACGGTGACCACCGGAGCGGAGCCGTCCGCCGCCTCCGTCACCGTCTCCACGGTCACGGGCAGCGAGCCCAGGGCGCCGAGCACCGCGCTGCCGGCTCCGCCGCTCGCCGCGAGGTCCTGGCGCAGCCACTCCGAGCGCAGCCAGCGCTCAATGGAGAGCGGGGCGAGTTCGACCCGGGCTCCGGGCAGTCCGGCGATCCGCAGTCCGCCGCCCGCCGGGTCCGGGACGAGGAGCACCACGTCCCCCGCGGCCACGGGACTGCCGGCGGCCGGCGACAGCTCGTTGCCGTCGCTCAACCAGACGGCGCCGCCCACGGGGTGACGGGCGATCAGCTCGTGCTCCGCCGGGTACGGCAGGGTGTCCCCGCCCTCGCCCAGGTAGAGCGCGCCGCCCTCCTCGTCGGCGTGGGCCACCGGCAGCAGCACCCGGGCGGAGGGCGCCACCTCGGGCCGCTGGTCCCGGAACGCCAGGGAGCCGCGCACGCCGGGACGCCAGTCCTCCAGGACGAGGTGCCCGCACTCGTTCACACCGCCCTCGACGTGCCCGTACAGCAGATCGCCCGGTGCGAACCGGGACCAGTCGAGCCCCGCGAGTGAGTGGCCGTCGGTGAACCGGACCAGTTCGCCCCGGACCTCGGCGACCCGGCCCGGCGTGAGCTCCAGCCACACGCTGTCCTCCTGGGCCCGCGCCACCGCCCAGTGGGTGCGCCGCCCGCCGGGCAGGTCCTGGAAGGTCTCCTCCAGGAGCTCGGTGGCGGGGAACCCGAACTGCCGCAGGGCGGACGGCCCGTGGCGCAGCGTCCACCGGCCGCGGCGCGCCGAGAAGAACACCGGCTCGTCGACGGAGCGGGCGACCGGAGCCAGGGCGACCTGCTCCGGCGCGCCGTCGTCCGCGGGCCAGGTCCGCGTGCGGGAGTCGTGGTAGCGCCAGCCCCAGGTCTCGCACGCCGCCGCGAGCTGCCGCGCGGGTGCGTCCAGGAAGGAGAGCTGCGCCCACGGCACGACCCGCCCGACACCCGCTTCTTCGTCGGCCCCCGTGTCCACGGGCACCGCACGCCCGGCGTCCACGGGCACCGCACGCCCGGTATCCACGGGCACCGTACGCCCGGCACCCGCTCCTCCGTTCGTCCGCGTGCCGACGGGCAGCACCCGTACCCCGGCCGCCGCGTCCGCGGGGTCGAACGCGAGGGTGCCGGCGCGCAGGTCCTTCGCCGCGACGAGCAGGGGCCGCACGTGGCCGTTCGACAGGACCTCGCGGACCACGCCCGCGATCTTGGGGTGCGGGGTGCGGAGCAGCCCCGCACCGGAGTTCCGTTCCGCCGTCGCGTTGAGCCCCGGCAGGCCCGCCACGGTGAAACGGCCCGGCAGCTCGGCCTTCCTGATGTCCTCGGCGTGCTTGAGGCCGTCCTTGGGGAAGACGACCACGGGCCGGGGCCGCTTGTCGAGGTACGTGATGTCGGCCGGGATCGCCTGGTGGACCCGCACCTCGTCCCTGCCGCCGGACCGGTCCAGGGCCAGCCGCACCACCGAGCCCGGGGCGATCCCGTCCACCCCCGTCATCCCGGCGATGCCGAAGACGACGCCGGGGCGGAGCTCGATGTGGTCCGCGTCCTCGTCGACGACGCCGAACGCGCCCTCCGGCCGCAGCCGGAGATAGCTCCGCAGGGTCTCGATGCCGCGCGCGGGCGGCGACTTCGTCGTGCCGTGCCACTGGTTGGCGTGACCGCCGCCGTGATGGTTGCCCAGCTGGACGAGCATCCGCGCCCGCCCCCGGTAGGCCCCGAGGCCCTCCGTCTTGGCCGCGCGCCGCAGACAGCTCTCCCGATGCGAGAACTCCCGACGGGGCACCACCACGGCCAGCGGATCCCCGTCCTGGCGCAGCTCGGGCGGCAGGGCGAACCGCAGCAGATGGTCGTTGACGGTCTCCAGAATGGTGCCCGCCTCCAGATAGAGCCGGTCGTCCCGGCGCAGCCCGCCCTCCCCGCCGCGCATCGACGCGGACGGAGTGACCGTCGCGAAGCGCAGCGCCCGGCGCTGCCGCACCACCGTCTCGGGCACGAGCCGGCCGAGCAGCAGCCGCCGTTCGACGCCCGCGTCGAGGGCGGCGAGGAGCGTCTCGACATCCCGTTCCTCGATCACGGCGCTCACCGATCGCGCCTCGGCGTGGTCGTCCTCCCGGGTCCGGCCGAGATCCCGGCTGCGGGTGACGGCGCGGTGCACGGTCACCCGCCGGCGGTCGCGGTCGACGGTGACGTCGAGCAGGTGTACGACGTTCGCCCGGGTCGCCTCCCAGTGGATCTGCCGCTCGACGCCCTTGGCGATGTCCGCCAGGTCGACCGCGACCGTGATCCCGCCCGGCACGTTCCCGTCCTCGGCGAACGCCATGGCGTCGATCTGGTCGCCGTGGAACAGCGCCAGGCCGTCCGGGTCCAGCGGCTCGCCGCCGACGAGCAGCGCCTCCACGGGGATGTCGACGAACCAGCCGTACCCGAACTCGAAGCGGGCGGCGGTCCCGGAGCCGGTCTCCTCGACGCCGACGTACTGGGGCCGCCCCTTGGTGTGCCGCCGGTCGCGGAAGTCGCAGAGCCGCCCGTCCGCCGTCGCGTACGGCGCGATCTCCGCCATGAAGTCGACGACGGACAGCGGCGGGGCGCTCAGGAACGACGCCCGGTAGCCGGACCCGTGCTCGACGGGGACCGCGCGGACCCGGTCGGGCGAGTAGTTCCGGCCGGCGACCCAGGCGCGGGGCTCGTCGACGAGTGCCAGCCAGGGCCGGTGGACGCCCTCGTCGTCCGGTGCCGAACAGCCGGGCAGCAGCATCCGCTCCTCACCGGTGAGCTGCCCGGTCAGCGTGAGCCCGGGCTCCTGGAGGAGCCGCAGCCACTCGGCCACCGGGTCGTGGACCGTCCGGACCGGGACGGCGGGGGCGCGGCGCGCCGAGCCGACGGGCGACAGCTCGAACTCCCGGTGGGCCCGGACGAGCCGGGTGCCCTCCGGCCGCCCGAGCGCGCGCACCTGCTCCTCGGCCACGTCCGACACGTCCACCAGGGTCTGTTCGAGGTGGACGGGCCGGTACTCGTTCCCGAGCTCGATCCCCGCCGCGTACCCCACCAGATGGCCGCTCTCCCGCTGCACCACGACCAGGACCGAGTCGCCCGTCCGCTTGGCGCCGCCGCGCCGCGCGTTGACCCGGCCGCCCGCCTCGGGCTCTCCGGACGCGGGCTCGACCGCGAGCCGGGGGCCGCGCGGATCCTGGAACACGTCGAGCGGGGCACCGTCCTCGCCGCGCGCCTGCCCGATCCGCTTCCAGCCGCTCCCGGCCCGTGGCATGTGCTCCCAGAGGGCCTCCAGGTGCAGCATCCGGCGCTGCACCGTGAACACCCAGCCCTCGGGGCCGCGGACGCCGGTGATGTGGTCACCGGTCTGCGGGGCCTCGACGTTCAGGCAGTCCACCGGCAGCACGGACACCGCCACGTACGTCACGAGGTCGAACCAGACGCGGACCAGGCCGACCTGGCCCGCCTCCTTGATCTGCGCCACGACGATGCCGCTCAGCCCGTCGCGGTCGAGGAGCACCGGATCGCACGCCGGGACGCGGTGGTCGACGAGCCGCTCGGCGGGCAGCGGCACCGGCGCCGGCCGCACCTGCGCCGTCTTCGGCCCCACCACGTAGTCGTTGAGGACGACGGCCGGACGCGGCGCGGCCGGGTTCAGCCTGAAGAACTCACCGGTGAGGGTGATCGACTCCGTGGAGACCAGGCCCCTCAGGCCGTCGAGGGTGAAGGCGGTGTTGAAGGCGTTGGAGGCGTTGCGCGTGGTGTTCACCAGCTCCACCGTCGTCCGGGCGGGCAGCCGGGCGTACCGGGCGTACTGCTCGGGGCTCGGCTTCTCCTCCTGGATGCCGTGCTCCTGGAACGCCTGGACCGTCACCTCGGCCTGCCGGGCCCCCTTGTCGCCCCAGGACTCGACGCCGCAGAGGACGGAACGCGCGTGCGGGGCGGGTCCGGCGAACACGACCTTGACCGTACGGGGGAAACCCTCGATCGCCGGGACGTCGATCTGCCACTCGGGACGCCCGGCGGAGTCGGTCCTGAGGAAGGCCTCCTCGTGCGTCCGGTCCCGGACGCGCCCCTCGTCCCCGCCGTGCTCCTCGTCCTCGCCGTGCTCCCGGGCTCCGCCCGCGTGGTCGAAGACGCCCAGCCAGCGGACGTTGCTCCGGTCGAACGGATCCTTCGGCGCGAGGGCGAGCCGGCTCTCGCCGGGCCGGAACTCGGCGTGCACGACGAGCCCGGCCGGGGCCGCGAGGCACGTCTCGTCGAGCAGCTGCCAGTCCTCGGGGTGCCAGGCGGCGGGCCCGAGCACATAACAGTTCCCGGGCGTGGTGACGAACCGCCAGGCCGCCCCGAACCCGGCCCGCTCGGTCGCGGGACCGGACAGCACCAGGCGTACGGGGGTGGGGCCGGGATCACCGGGCCCGGCGGCCGGCGCCGTGGCAGCGCCGGGCGTCCCTCCCGTCCCGGCGGCGACGGCCAGTTCCGGCAGGCCCGCGTCGAGCGGCACCCACTGTCCGAGCTGCTCGTGCCAGCGCGCCAGGGTGTTCACGGGCGCGGCGGACGCCTTGTCCCGGAATGCGCGAGCGAGGTCGGGATCCCAGCGGTTCCGGGCCTTGACGCCCTGCTCGGTGACGCCCCGGGGGTACGCGTCGGTGGCGACGCCGGGCACCTTGAGCCGCAGCCACGGGAAGCGGTCCGAGCGACGGAGCTCCGCCTCGCGCACCTCGCCGTCCTTCGGCGGCAGCGGTGCGAGCGCGACGACGCTCGGACGCCGCGTCTCGTCGTCGGGCGCGGTGAACAGGACGGCCACCGTCTCCCCGAGGTGCCGATGACGCAGCTCGTGCGGCTCGATGCCGCATGCCACGGGGCGGTCGAGCCCGCAGTTGACCCAGAGGTACGGCCGCTCGCCGGCGCGGGGCACGGAGCAGACGATCCCGAGCGCGTACGAGCCGGGCTCGGGGTACGGCACGGGGAGCTCCGCCTCGGGGGCCGGGCGGAACAGGTCGTCCACGGAGTGGCGGGCGGAGTGGAACTCGGCGACGCCGCTGTTCTCGTTCCGCGCGTACACGACGGCTTCCCCGGAGCGCCGGTCCTGCGTGACGGCCACCACGAGCCGGGGGTCGACGCCCACCCGGCCCGCCGGTTCGCGTACCGCGGGCCGGTCGAGGGGGCGCTGGGTCTGCAGCCACAGGCCGTCCATGACCCGGGCCAGCGGCAGGCCCTGTCCCTGGAGCTGTTCGGCGGCCGTCGCCCGCAGGAACCGGACGAGTGCCGCCTCGGTGCCGCGCCCGGAGACCCGGCCGAGATAGGTGCCCCAGGGGCTCTCGTGCGGCACCACGGGAGGCTTGCCGCCCCAGCGGTGGTACAGCGCCTGCAGGAGCCGGACCCGCAGCCGGTTCGCCATCTCCGGCGGCAGGGCGCGGGCCGTGAGCTCCTCGAAGAGGCGCTCGTAGAAGAACTGCGCGCCGCCGCTCAGGTCGACGATGACGTCCACGACGTCGTCCAGGACGGTGCGCAGCCGCTCCTGGGAACCCGCGCCCTCGACCTGCGCGCGGAACATGTCGAACATCCGGGCGCGCACGTAACGCGGCAGGTGGGTGGGCAGGTTGAGGGAGGTGACCTGTCCGCTCCAGTCCTTCACCCACTCCTCGTACGCCCCCTGGTCGCCGAGCTCGGGCCGACCGAGGAGCGCCGCGAGCCGCAGGGTGCTCACCGTCACCGGGGCGATGGCGTACGTGTCGCCCTCCTTGAGGAGCTTGGAGAGGCCGTCGGCCATCTCGTGCCACTCCTCGACGGAGAAGGAGTCCCGGCCGGGGTCGCCGGGGCCGCTCAGCGTGAGGATGCCCGGGGTGACCTTCGGGCCGGTCGTGAGGCCGGGGGAGCGGGGGCCGTCCGGGGTCCAGTCC
Source organism: Streptomyces sp. NRRL B-24572 (assembly GCF_002156145.1). Lineage (NCBI taxonomy): Bacteria > Bacillati > Actinomycetota > Actinomycetes > Kitasatosporales > Streptomycetaceae > Streptomyces > Streptomyces sp. NRRL B-24572. The sequence continues at coordinate 9,432 of NZ_MWIG01000135.1, forward strand.
CAGCGCAGGACCTCGTGCCGGGAGTGCGCGTGCAGGTCCCGGTGCAGCTGCGCCGCCCGCACCGACAGGTAGGAGTACGGGTTGGACTCCCGGGCGCGGACGAGCTCGATCAGCGCGTCGGCCGGCGAGGTGTCACCGGAGAACCAGCGGCCGCCCGCCTCGGTCCTGTGCGGACCCGCACCGCCCGACACGGACTCCTGCACCCAGTGCAGGGCGACGGAACGGGCGCCCCTCGCGGAGAGCGGGGAGTGCGTCGAGCCGGACGGCAGCGCGGACACCACCCGGACGATCTCGGCCGGATCGACGGCGGCGCGCGCCCCCTTGCCGATCCAGTCGGCGGTGCCGCCGGCGTGCAGCAGGAGGGCGGTCAGCGGCCCGGCGTACGCGACGGCCTTGCGCGGTTCGCCGTGCACGGCCTCCATGAGCGTGGTGAAGGAGCGGTACAGGGTGTCCCGTACGTGGACGATCAGCAGAAGCAGATGGTCCCGCTCCTCGACGGGCTGCTCCCCGGGGCCGGTCCGGGTCAGCAGGTGCGCGGCGAGGAGCGCGGCCCCGAGGAGCCGGACCAGCTGCTCGGGCTGGTCGCCCCGCAGGTGCGGGGAGGGCGCCGGCGCGGCACCGGCCGCCGGCTTCCCGGTCTTGGTCTGGTGCGGTGTCGTGTGGTGGTGGAGCCAGGGCGACCACAGCCACGCCGCCACGCGGGGATCGGTGTCGCTCACGGGACCGTCCGTGAGGTTCGGCAGGGGGTAGTGGCCCGCCGGGTGCCGCAGCGTCAGGAGCCGGTGGGTGTGTATGACGACGTGGCCGTACGTCGTGTGCGGCAGCGTGACGGGGACGCGGCCCGGGGTGCCGGGACGCCACTGCGGGTCGGCGGCGCGCCACCGCGGATCGGGGCCGCGCCAGTAGCGCGCGAGCCGCCGGGTGGTCTCCCGGGGGTCGTACGAGGCGGCGAGGGACCACAGGGCCGACTCCCAGAGCACCGACGGCATGGCCGAAACGGCGATGTCGCCCGCACCTCCCAGATGCGCGTACGCCGCCCGCCGCGCGTCGCTGTCCGCCCCGGCCGGCAGGACGCCCGAGCGCCGCCACTCCTCCAGCAGACCGAGCAGCGTCTCGCCCGAGAGGGCCTCCCGTTCCAGGGCGTCCAGGGTGTCGACCACGGACCCGGCACGTCCGCTCTCGGCCGGTGCGCCCTCGCGGGGGAGCGGGAAGGTGACCCGGGCGGCCGTGGCGAGCAGATCGGGTTCCAGGTCGAAGGCGCCCCGCGAGGCCACCGCGAGAGCTGTCCGGATCTTTTCGGTCGAGTCCAGGCTCAGTGCGGCACTCGTCTCGGCCGCCTGCAACAGCGCGAGTCGCCCGTACCGGCCGTGCAAAGCGTCCTCGACCAGCCCCGGATGATCCCCCATCAGCTCCCCGGCGCCCCGGGGGTCCCGGGCTGCGAGGAACCGTGCGACGACCAGGGTCGCGGTCGGAGCCAGCTGTTCCACCAGGTCGTGGTACGGCGGGATCGAGACGTCCGCCGCGTCCCCGGCCACACCGACGTCCCGCAGCAGCTCCTCCAGGGCCGCGAGCGCCTTCGCGGTGTCCGGACCGCCGGCCGCCCGCAGCGCCGCGGCGAGCCGGGTCCGTACCTCCTCGGGTGCGACGGACGCGACGTCCCGGTGGAAGGCCGCCGCCCGCGCGTGCACCTCGGTCGCCCCGGCGAACCGGCGCTGCGCCGCGAGGACGTGCGGCAGCGCGTACAGCATGGTCGCCGTTCCCGCCCGCGCGAGGGACTCGATCGACGAGGAGACGACCTCCTCCGACCGGTCGCCGCCGGGCACCTCGGCGAGCGCCGTGAGGTGATCCAGCTGGATCGCGGCGGTCTGCGGCGGCAGGCCCAACGAGGCGAAGAAGTACCAGTGTTCGAGCATGGACGTCCCTTTGCCAGCGTGCCGGGCTCGGTGTGCCCGGGGTCCGACGTCGACCGACGAGAGCGAGAGCGAGTTGTCCAGCATACGAACGCGGGACGGCGAAACGACAGATTCCTGCCAACGGCAACTACGGTCAACGGCAACGACGGCCAACGGCAACGACGGCGGAAGAATCTCGCCGCTAGAAGTCCGCGGGCCGCAGCGGCGGCGCCAAGGCCTCACGGAAACCGTCCAGTTCGTCCTCCAGGAGCAGGTCGAACCGCTGGGCGCCCGGAGCGATCCCGAGAGCGCGGCGCTGCCCCTCGGTGAACCCGTACAGCCATGCGGCGATCTCCTCGGTCAGCGGCCGCCGCGCGAGCAGCGCCCAACTGCCCGGCCGCCGACCGCCGGGATCCAGCACCGGAAGCCGGGCGTCCGCGAGCGCGCCCGCCCGGTCCAGGGCCACGGCGACCTCGGCCGACTCCAGGCCGGACCCGTCCACGGGGGAGGGGCCGAGATCGAGCAGCTCCACGGCCTCGCCGACGGCCTCCGAGGCCTCGGCCAGCCAGTCCCCGAAGGGCTCCGCGTCCCGCAGACCCGTCCGCACCAGACCCAGGACCACCGCGTCCACGAAGGGGGTCGGCCGGTCGAGCGGGCTGAACTCCGAGGGCGCGGGGACGACGCCGCCGGCCGCCCGGAGCCACCGGTCGAGGTCTTCGTCACGGTCGGCGGCCAGCCGCAGCGACACCGCCCGCCCCGGCCCGGTCCGTCCCGATGCGCAGGCCTCCAGGAGGGAGGCGTACAGCGCGGGCCACCACAGCCGCACGGCGGCGAGGACCTGCCGCTCCTCGGACGGAACACCCCACACCGCACCCGAGTTCAGCTCCTCGACGACCGCCCGGGCATCGACCCCGGGCGCGGGCTCCGGCCTCGCCGGATCCGCCACCGCCCGCGCCGCGTCGAGGAGTTCGCTCGCGCACCGACGCGCCACGGCGGAGGAGGCGCCGAACGGCAGCGGCACGGCCGGGCGCCTGCGGCGCGGCGGCCCGCCCGTCTCGCCGTCCGACGTCCGCGACCGGAGCAGGTACTCCCCGTGCCCCAGCGTCCTCGCCAGGTGCTCGGCCGCCTCCTGGACCTCGACGGGGTGCTTCCCGTGCACCTGGACGACGACGGCCCGCAGGTCCCAGCCGAAGCCGTCCAGCCGGTCGAGCTCCCCGGCGAACCCCGCCCCCGGCTCCTCCCCGGCCGGCCAGCGGAGCACGAGTCCGACGCCCCGGTGGTCCTCGCCGTCGGCCTTCCCGTACGCGGGGGACACGGCACCGCGCAGGGCGGCCTCCGTCGCCGGGAGCCGTCCGTCCCGCACGTCGTGGACGTACCAGCGCCGCCGCCCCTCGTGCGGGAGCCCCTTCGCGGCACGGGCCCGCAGCAGGTTCCGCTCCGCCTCGGTGAGGACCGTGACCAGGTCGTCGGCCCCGGGATCGGCCAGGACGTCCCGTACCGGCCGCTCGGCGAGGCACCACCGGACGTCCAGCTGTACGCGGTGCCGCTCGTCCGGCAGCCCGAGCGCCGGTTCGCCCGTCACGGGCATCCGGTGCGCGACGGGCGCCAGACGCGCGGGCCCGATCACCGGCAGGTCGCCGACCGTCAGCTCCGCGCTGTCGCGCCGCGCGTACAGCACGGGGACGGCGACGGCGCCCTCCAGGGCGACGGCCCCCTCCCGCAGGGCGAGGTCGACGGGGAGCCCGCGCACGAGAGCCCCGAAGAACCGCCCGGCGAAACCGGCGGCCTGACCGTGACTCACCTTCCCCTGGACGGCCACGACATGGGACACACCCGACCGGACCAGCTTCTCGGCGGCGGACACCCCGCGCCCGGACCGCTCGGCCGCGTCGTGCGAGCCGTCCGTCCAGGAGGCGGCCGAATCACAGGCCATGAGGACCGCGAGCCCGACACCGCCGTCCCGCAGCCACCCGGACAGCACGTCCACGTCCAGCCAGGACGCATCCGCGTCGTCGCCGCCCACCACCAGACCGCCGGCGATGTGATGCCCGCCGAAGTAGAACACCTGCGCGCCCCCGAGCAGGGTCCGCCGGATGCCCTCCGCCGTCGCGGGGGAGTCCACGACCAGGGCGGAGAGGCGCGAATCGCGCACCACGTCCTCCACTCCCCGCCGATCGGCGTCCCCGAGCGAGCCGGGCGCCGGCGCGTGCACGGTCTCCCGGCCCGCGGGCGTGGTGATCCGGCCGTGCACGGACGTGGCATCGGCCACGGCCACGATCCCGGCACCGGTCGGAACGACGGACGCCGCCGAGGGCCGGGGGGCGACGTCCCGGACCAGGGCGAACCAGGGGTGCCGCCCGAGCTCGAGGCCTCCGTCCGGCGGCAGCGCCAGGGACCCGGCCCACTCCGCCCAGGCGTCCGCGCCGGCGAGCGCCGACGGCAGCCGCACCGATTCCCAGCGCAGGGCCCCGAGGTCGTACGCCCCCGCCTCCTCGACGTCGGGCAGGAGAAGCCGCAGCCGCAGGTACCGTTCGGGACCCAGCAGCGGGGCCCGGTCGGCGACACGAGCGCGTACGGGCTCCGGGAAGAGCAGCTTCGCCAGCAGCGACGCGGTTCCGGGCGGGGTCGCGACGCCAGGGGGGACGAGCAGCCCCGGGCCCACGGGGAACGTCCGCCGCGGCGTCTCGTGGTCCGGCTCGCCGTCGACGAGGACGACCGTGGCGACCCGCCCGTCCTGCCAGGACAGCCGGATGGTGATGTCCGGGTCTCGCTCCACCAGTTGCTCCCTGCGTCCGTGTGGGCTCCAGAATGACACCACCGGAGGGTTCGGAACGAGGGAGGCGTGATCGGTGCGGCACGAGAACGGGTACACGGGGCCCCCGCGCTGGAAGTTGGAGGAGGACCTGCGTGCTCTGCGGGCCTCCGACCTGTGGCACCGGCCGGAACTGGCCGACGAGGCCCGGGACGAATGGGAGGCGCTCCTGAGCGACGAGGACATCGACCAGGAGGAGTTCGAGGGCCGACACACCGATATCCTGATCCTGTGCGGGGGTGCGAGCGAGACCTGGGACCTCTTCGAGGCCAGGCTCCGGGAGGGGGAGCGCGGTCTCTCCGACGAGGTCCCGATCAGGAGCGGTCCGCCCCCGGCCGCCGCCGACACGGGCGGGGATCCGGTCGAGTTCGACGTCGAACCCGAGCCGGATTCCGCCCCCGTGAACGAAGACCGGTTCCTCAACCTGGCGGTCGTCTGGCCGCTCTCCCGGCAGACCGTCCCCGAGGACCGCACCCTCGGCTCGGGGAGCCGGTACGAACTCCGCGTGGACATCGGCGAACTGTCCACGAAGAGCCTCCTAGCCGGGCAGGCCAAGCCCTTCCCCGAGTCGCCGCTCCCGCACACGGACGACGAGGGCCGCGGCGACTGGCTGGAAGTGAGCGTCGTCAGCGAGGACTTCACCTTCCCGGCGGTCGTCGTGCACCCACTCTTCCTGCCTCTGCAGGGCGGCAGCTGGGTCTGCCCCTGCCCGCCCGGCGGGCGGCACGTGTGCGAGGCGGGACACCGGGGCCGGCACCTGCACATCCCGTTCATCGCCCCGGAGGAGCCCGGCCCGGCGCGGATGCGGGTGTACGTCTCGTACCGGGGGAACCAGCTCCAGTCGGTGTCCCTGACCGCCTGGGTCGCCGCCCGGGAGAGCGCGGGCGGCGCGACGACGGCCGTCATCGACTACACCCTGACGCCCGGATTCGCGGACCTCGCGGAGCTGCCCGCACGGACCGCGGGCGTACGGGTGGGCCGCGGCGGCGACGGCACGATGACGGTCGACGTCACCTCGCAGTACGGTCCCGTGGCCACGTTCTGGCTCGGTGACCACCAGGTGCTCGACGTCCTGCAGAAGGCACGCGCGGCCCTGCTCGACTGCCACGCTGTGTGGAAGGGCGAGGGGAAGGACCGCCACCTCGAGAGCCTGCTCGGCCCGGACAACGGCAAGTCGCCCGAGGCCCGGTTCCACGACATGGCGAAGCTGGCGCGGCTCGGCTGGTCCTTCTTCCAGATGATCGCGCGGGGCCGGAGGGAGCGGGCGGCGCTGATGAGCGTCCTGCGGGAACCCGCCCAGATCCAGATCTGCCGCGAGGAACACCAGGACCTGGTCTTCCCCTGGGGCCTGCTGTACGACATCCGCGTCGAGAGCCAGACACAGCTCACGCCCTGCGGGCCCGGCTTCGCCCAGGTGGCGGCGGACGCCACGGCCCGCTCCTGCCCGGCGCCGGAAGGCCACGGGCTCAACACGCTCTGCCCGTACGGCTTCTGGGGATACCGCCACTTCATCGAGCATCCGCCGTCCGTCCCGCGCGGGCGGCGCCTGCGGCTCACGGCGGGCCGCCCGGGCGCCGCCCCCGCACTCACCGTGGCCCGCAGCAACCGCCTCGACGCCCGACTGGCGGACCGTCACCTCACCATGCTGCGCGCGGGGTTCCGGCAGATGAACGTCTACGACCGCAGCGCGACCCTTCGCGATGCCCTCATCAGCGATCCGGGGGACTGCGTGTACTTCTACGGCCACGGGCGCAGGCCCCGCGCCGCCGAAGGCGAGTACTCCAGTGCCACGGTCCTGGAGATCGGCGACACGGACCGGATCCTCCCGGAGGACCTGAATGCCTGGGCGGGGGACGAGGGATGGGACCGGTGGGACGAACTCGCACCCCTCGTCTTCCTCAACGGCTGTCACACCGCCGACCGCACCCCCTCCTCGTGGCTGGGCTTCGTCGACACCTTCACCGAACTCCACGCCTCCGGTGTCATCGGCACCGAGATCACCATGGACCAGGCGCTCGCCGGCGAGTTCGCCGAACGCTTCTGGGCGGCACTGCTCGACGGGGAGGAGGTCGGTGCCGCCATGCACCGCGTCCGGATCGAGCTGCTGCGCAAGGGCAACGTCCTCGGGCTCGCCTACACCGCGTACTGCTCCGCGGCGCTCCGCCTGCGCTCGGGCCGCTGACGGGATGCCGGGCCGCCGCCCTCGGTCACTCCTCGCCCATCCACGTGGACGTGGTCGAGCCGGCGCCGGCCTCCTCCCGCCGTACCGGGGCCGCGTCGGGGGCCTCCGCCTGCGCGGGCACCTCGGCGCGGAGCCCGGCCTTCGCCTTGGCCTCGGACCGGTCGACGAGGAGGCCGACCACGAAGTAACCGAAGAAGCCGGCGAACAGACCGATGCCGTACATGGCGAAGAGATCCGGCTCCGCGAACTGGTTGTTCACGACCGCGCCGCCGCCCAGTGCCGCGATCACGGTGACGATGTCGGCGATCTTCGACCCGTCGGCCGCGCGTCGCAGCGTCCGGTAGGCGATCCACCCGATGACCGCGCCGAAGGCACCGGCCCCCCAGAGGCTGAGCGTCGAAACCTGCATGTGTGCTCCTCACGTCGCCCGTGCGTACGCGGATCAAGGTACCGGTGTGACAGGGCTCACGGCGCCGCGCCCACCGCCTCCGCACGCCCGGAGGAGGACGATGCCGCCCCGGCGCGCCGATGCGCCCCGCTCAGGACGAGTCGCGGGCTCCGCGGGGAATCGCCAGGTCCGTCAGGAGCGCCTCGCCGGGGCGGAGGTCCGTCCAGGTGCCGGACCAGGTCAGGACGGCGATCGCAGAGGTCGGGAACTTGGTCCGCACGCGGTCCAGGGCGTCCCCGACCGACCTGGTCGCGAGCAGCAGGACCAGGTCTTCGAGGCCCGGGTTGTGCCCGACCAGGAGCAAGGTCGCGACCTCGTCGGGTACGTCGTGGAGGACGTCGAGCAGCTCCGGGGCGTCCGCCCCGTACAGCCGCGGGTCGTGGCGGGTCGGCACGGGGCCGGCCAGCTCCGCGGCGGCCAGCTCCCAGGTCCGGCGGGCGCGCCGGGCGGGGGAGCACAGGGCGAGGTCGGGCAGTACGCCGCTCTCCGCCAGGAAGCTCCCGGCGGCCGGGGCGTCGCGCAGCCCGCGCGGGCCGAGGGGACGGTCCCGGTCGGCGACGCCCTCCGGCCAGGCGCTCTTGGCGTGCCGCAGGACGAACAGCCGACGCGGTCGGTCGTCGGCGGGTCCGGCGCGTTCAGGCGTTTCGGTGGAGGGCGGCACATCCCCGAGCGTAAGGGGCGGATCGCCGAACGGCCATGGACGCTACGGGTACGTCCGCACGTCGTCGTCGTAGTCGCGGGCCCGGTCCCGTACGAGCTCGGGCAGCGTGCCCGTCGCCAGGTCCGCGAGGGTCGTGCTCTCCAGGACCTGGCGCAGACTCGTCCGCACGGCACGCCACACATCCGGCAGGGGAGCCGCCGCACCCTGGTACTCGAGACCCGTCAGCTTCAGGTCCCGCACGCTGACGAGTGGTCCGTCCATCGCGCGGATGACGTCGGCGAGGGTGATCTCCGCGGACGGCCGGGCGAGGGAGTAGCCACCGTCGGGGCCGCGCACGCTGCGCACCAGACGCGCCTGCCGCAAGTCGCTCAGTACGACGAAGAGGAAGCGGCCGGGGATGTTCTGGCGTCCGGCGATGTCCTCGGCCTTGAGGGGCCGGTCCGGGGAGCAGGCCAACTCGGCCATGGCCCGGATGGCGTAGTCCGTTCGTGCTGAGATCCTCACGGACCCAATGTCTCACGAGTGGCGGGAACCTGACCTGCGGCGGCGGCACTCACAGGCCGTCAGCGGCACTCCGGCGCGTTGTCGTTGTCCGGAAGCGGCATTGCGACTCCACTTTGTTCATCGACATAGTGAACATCCGTCGTGCAGTACCCGTTCCTGGTCGGAGGTCTCCGTGGTGTCCGTGGTGCCTGTCGTGTCCTCGCCGTCCGCCGAGGCCGCCCGTCCTCGATCGACCGTGGCAGTCGTCGGCGCGGGCGCGGCCGGTGCGCTCGTCGCCGTCCAGCTGTGCGAAGGGGCGGCCCGACGCCGTGTCCCGCTCGATCTGGTCCTCGTCGACCCCGCGCCGGAGGCGGGCCGGGGCACCGCGTACGCCACCGAGGTTCCCGAGCACCGGCTCAACGTGCCCGTCGGTGGCATGAGCTGCTACCCGGACGACCCGGGTCACTTCCGGCGCTGGCTCTGCCACCACGGCGAACCCACCGTCACCGCGGCGGACTTCGCCCCCCGGTACCGCTACGGCTCGTATCTCGCCGACACGCTCGGCCGGGCCGTCATCACGGCGCACGGCACGGTCTCCGTACGGCGGCTGCGCACCAGGGCGGTGGGGTGCGCCGACGCGGCCGGAGGGCGTCTGGAGCTCGAGCTCGCCGACGGCGGCACGCTGACGGCGGACAGCGTGGTCCTCGCCACCGGGCCCGCGGCGGGCCGGTCCGGCTGGGCCCCGGCCGAGCTGGTCGCCTCCGACCGGTTCGTCCCCCGTCCCTGGACGCCGGGCGCGCTCGACGCGGTCGGCGAGTCGGACGACGTCCTCCTCGTCGGCACCGGTCTCACCGCCGTCGACCTCGCGCTCGTCCTCGACCGTCCCGGCCGCACGGTGCACGCCGTGTCCCGCAGCGGGCTGCTTCCCCAGCCGCACGCGGTCGCCCCGCTGCCCCCCGTACCGCCGCCGCCGGGCCTCGCCGCTCTCCCGTTCCACCGCCTCCGCAGGGAGCTGACGCGGCACTTCGCCGCCACGCGCCGCGCCCACGGCGACTGGCGGCCCGCACTCGACGGGCTGCGGCCCGAGATCGTACGGCTCTGGCAGGGACTCACCGACGAGGAGCGGGCCGAGTTCCTCGGCCGTGACGCCACCCTGTGGAACGTGCACCGGCATCGCATGGCACCCTCCACCGCCGAGACCGTCGCCCGGGCGCGCGCCGCCCGCAGGCTCCGCGTCCACGCCGGCCGGGTCGCCTCCGCGGCACCCCAGGAGGACGGCGGCCTGATCGTCTCCCTCTCCGACGGCCGTGAGCTGCGCGTGGCATGGGTGGTGGACTGTACGGGGCCGGGGCTGCGGGCCGACGCCGGCGGCGACCCGTTGTGGAGCGGGCTGCTGTCCGACGGCCTCGCCGCACCCGGACCGCTGGGCATCGGCGTGTCCACCGACGGCGGCAGGCTGCTCGACGCCCGAGGGAACCCGGAGCGGCCGCTGTTCACCCTGGGCGCGCCCCGCCGGGGCGAGCTGTGGGAGACGACCGCGATCCCCGAGATCCGCAACCAGGCCAAGGAGGTCGCCGAGGCCGTACTCGCCCCGCTCACCAGCAGCCCCCGGTCGGTACGCCGCCGGCCCACCGACCAGTTCGGGCTGCCCCTGTCCACCCATGCCGCGGCCGCGGCGTCCTTCCGCTGCGGACTCGCCCGGGTGATCACCGTACGGGCGAAGGCGGCCGAGTCGTTCGCGCGCGCCACCGAACTCGACCCCGGCTTCGCGCTCGGGCACGCCGCACTCGCCCTGCTCGGTCACGAGTGCGGAGCGGACGTCGACGTCGCCCGGGAGCTGGCGGACGCCCAGCGCAGCGTGCGGGAACGCGGCGACGAACGGGAGCGGTCGTTCGTCGACGTCGTCACGCGCCGCATCAGGGAGCACGAAGCCCCCGCAGGCGCCGCGGGCGACGGCGACACGGCGCTCGTCGACCACCTCGCACGCTTCCCCGCCGACGCGTTCGCGCTCGGCATCGCCGTCCCCACCATCGCCTTCTCCGGCGTCGCGGATCTCGACGGCACACTGGCCCTCGGTCTGGTGGAGCGGACCGCGCCCGCCTACGAAGGGCACTGGTTCCACACCTCGCTCCTCTCCTTCGTCCGGCAGGAGCAAGGAAGGATCGAGGAGGCCGGCGAGCTCGCCCGGACGGCGCTCGCCGCACAACCCGCCTCCGGCCACGCCGTGCACGCCCTCGCCCACGTCCACTACGAGTCCGGTGACCACCGCACCGGCCGGGACTGGCTCGACGGCTGGATCGGCGGCCAGGGGCGGGGCGCCGTGCACCGGGCGCACTTCTCCTGGCACGTGGCGCTCCACGAACTGGCCCTCGACGACTCCGCGGCGGTACGCCGCCGCTGGTTCGCCCAGCTGGCCCCGGCCCAGGTGAACGGGGTGCGGGCCCTCGTCGACTCCGGCTCCCTGTTGTGGCGGGCCCGCATGTCCCGGAACTGGACCGGTCGCGTCCCCGTCGACGGCGTGCTCGACGCGGTCGCCCGCGATCTGGTCGAACGTCCCTCGACCGCGTTCACGGCCCTGCACAGCGCCGTCGCCCTCGCCGCCGCCGGCGACCTCCCCGCACTCCGCCGCCTGCGCACCCACGCGGCCGGCGCGGACCCGGTGCAGCGGGAGGTCGTCGTCCCGCTGTGCAGCGCGCTGGAAGCGGTCCTGGAGGAGGAATGGGCCACCGCGGTGCGGGAACTGCGCGGACTGCTGCCCTCGCTGCGCCGCGTGGGAGGCAGCGCGGCACAGCGCGAGGTCGTCGAGGAGACCCTGCTGTACGCGCTGGTGGAGGCGGGGCACAGCGACACCGCCCGCCACCTCCTCGAACAGCGCCTCGACCGTCGCGCGTCCCCGCTCGACCGGCGCAGGCTGGCCGGACTGAGCCCCCGCGCGTGAAGCCCGCGCCGGGGGAGCGGCAGCAGCACGACGCGTGACGCGTCGTCCGTTTCGTCTCCTGGCGGTACGGCCCCGTCGACGGAACCCGGAAGGGGCGCGACGGAAGACGACGGGGAGGCGCCGGAGTCCTCGGCCGAATATGTCGAGCACGGCTGGTTGAAGGGGCCGCCAGGGGGCAGGCGCGCGGATACCAGGCCGCCGGGACCGGCCGCGTGGCCGACCGCATCTCGGGAGACGCATCGTGACTTCCGCAGGCGGAAACGTGACCCCGGACGCCACTTGCGTCGGAGCCGATGACGGCGTCCTGGAGGCGGCGAAGAGGATGACCGACCGCGACATCGTGGTGGTCCTCGGTGTGGGGAAGGCCCCCCACCCGTACGGCCGGCGAGTTCGCCCGGGGTGAGGCGGTCACCGTCGGTGCCGACGACGAGGCGGCCGAGATCCTGCGGACCATGGCCGAGTACGAGGTCCGTCGTCTGCCCGTGATCGACGGCCCCACCCCCGTGGGTGTCGTCGCCCGGGCCGATGCAGCCCGTGCCCTGCCCGACCCGCAGGGCGGTGAACTCCTCGGAGCCCTCTCCGGCCGACGCCCCCGGCAGGCCTGCGGGCCGGCGGCGGGGCGCTGGAACACCCATGCGTGACAGAGGAGGCGCAATGAAAGCCGTGACCTGGCAGGGCCGCCGCAAGATCGAGGTGGCAACCGTTCCGGACCCGCGGATCATCGATCCCACGGACGCCGTGATCGAGGTGACGACGACCGGGCTGTGCGGGTCCGATCTGCACCTGTACGAGGTGCTCGGGCCGTTCCTGGACGCGGGGGACGTCCTGGGGCACGAGCCGATGGGGGCCGTCGCGGAGGTGGGGCCCGAGGTCCGGGACCTGAAGCCCGGGGACCGGGTGGTCGTGCCCTTCAACGTGTCCTGCGGCACCTGCTTCATGTGCGCGCAGGGCCTGCATTCGCAGTGCGAGACCACCCAGGTCCACGAGCACGGCACCGGCGCCAGCCTCTTCGGGTACACCAAGCTCTACGGGCAGGTGCCCGGCGGGCAGGCCGAGTACCTCCGCGTCCCCTTCGCCGACACCCTCCCGATCCGGGTCCCCGAGGGCCCGCCGGACGAACGGTTCGTGTACCTGTCGGACGTCCTGCCGACCGCCTGGCAGGCCGTCGACTACGCCGACGTCCCGCCCGGCGGCAGCGTCGCCGTCCTGGGCCTCGGGCCCATCGGCGACATGTGCACCCGCATCGCAGCCCACCGCGGGGCCGGCCAGGTGATCGGCATCGACCTGGTGCCCGAACGGCTCGCCCGCGCCGTCGGCCACGGCGTCCTGGTCTACGACCTGTCCCGCTACGGAGACCGGCTCGTCGAGGCGGTCCGCGACGCGACCGGCGGCCGCGGCCCGGACGCCGTGATCGACGCCGTCGGCATGGAGGCCCACGGCGGCGGCACCGTCCGGGCCGCGCAGACGGTGACCGGCCTGCTCCCGGACGCCTTGGCCTCCGCGCTGATGAAGAAGGCGGGCGTGGACAGCCTGGGCGCCCTGAACCTGGCCATCGAACTCGTACGCCGAGGCGGCACCATCTCCCTCTCCGGCGTCTACGGCGGAGCCGCCGACCCGCTGCCGTTGCTCACGATGTTCGACAAGCAGATTCAGCTGCGCATGGGACAGGCCAACGTCCGCCGGTGGGTCGACGACCTGCTTCCCCTGCTGACCGACGGGGACCCCCTCGGAGTCGAGGGCTTCGCCACCCACCACCTGCCCCTGGACGACGCCCCACAGGCGTACGAGGACTTCCAGAAGAAGCGCGACAACATGGTGAAGGTCCTCTTCCACCCCTGACGGCCGCACCGGCGGACACGGCAAGCCCCGATGGCGGGGCCACCGTTTCCGCCCTCCCCGAGCGGGCAGGCGGTCGGATACGGATCAGTCGAGGACACCCGTACTGGACGCGCTGGCCGCCTGCCACGAGGCCGGTCAGACGCCGTTCACCCCGCCGGGACACAAGGTATACGCGGCCCTCGACGGATGGCGGCGCCAGATGGTCGAGCACGGCAAGTCCCTGTACGACGACGCCCTCGCCCTCGCCGACCGGGTCCGCGCCCGCATCTCCCGCATCGACGGCCTCCACGTCCATGACCGCGCCGACTTCTGCGGCCCCGGAAAGGCCTCCGACCTGGACCCCCTCCAGATCGTCATCGACATCAGCGCCTGGCGGGTCACCGGCTACCGCGCCGCCGACTGGCTGCGCCGGAACCACCGCATCAACCTCCACGTCTCCGACCACCGCCGGGTCAGCGCCCAGCTCACCCACGCCGACGACGACCGCACCGCCGACATCCTGCTCGCCGCGCTCTCGGACCTCGCCCGCCACGCGCCCCGACCGCGCACCGGACAGCCGGTGCACCTCCCCGCACCCGGCGAACTCCGCCCGGAGCAGGCGGCCCTGCCGCGGGACGCCTTTTTCGGACGCACCGAGCAAGTCCCGTGGGAGCGGGCCCGAGGACGCATTGCCGCCGAGATGCTCACCCCGTACCCGCCGGGCATCCCGGCCGCGCTGCCCGGTGAACGTCTCACCACGGACGTCCTGCGCTATCTCCGCACCGGCGTCGAGGCCGGCATGGTCGTACCCGATGCCGTCGACACCGGCATGACGACCATCAGGGTCCTGTGCGATGAGGGCTGACAGGAAAGGACGTCGTGTCGCAGGGGGGAGGGGGGCCCATCGAGTGCGTTCACGCGGTCGAGCGGTGGGACCCGCCGTGCGGGACGCGGAGGGCTCGTAGGGCTGCCCGGGCCGCGTTGGCCCCCGGGGCGCCGTGGACACCGCCGCCGGGGTGGGCGGTGGCGGACGCGAGGTAGAGGCCGCGGATGGCCGTGCGGGGGCGGCCGGCGCCGGGCAGAGGGCGGAAGAGGAGCTGCTGGTGGAGTTGGGTGGTGCCCTGGTTCACGGCGCCGCCCACCAGGGCGGGGTTGAGGCGTTCCAGGTCGGGCGGGGCGAGGATGCGGCGGGCGGTGATCGTGGAGCGGAAGCCCGGGGCCAGGAGTTCGATGCCGGCTTCGACCCGGGCGGCGATCGCCTCCTTCTCCCGGAGGCTCCAGGAGCCGCGGATCGCGTCGTCTCCGGCGTCGGAGCGGATGCGCTGGGGCACGTGGGTGTAGCCCCACGCCGACTCGGTGCCGACGGGGGAGCGGGTGGGGTCGGCGGTGGTCATCTGGCCCAGAACGGTGAACGGCACGTCCGGGACCTGTCCCATGGCCAGCTGGGCGGCGAAGCGGGTGAGGGCGTCGAGACCCTCGGCGATGTGGACGGTCCCGGCGCCGTGCGCTCCCTCGCTGGTCCAGGGGATCGGCCGGGACAGCGCCCAGTCGATCTTGACGGTGGCCAGGTCCCATTGGAAGCGGTGCAGGTCGGCGCGGAGCCGGGCCGGCAGGTGGTCTTCGCCGACCAGCCGCTCGTACAGCACGGGAGCGGGGACGTCGGCGAGTACGGCGCGCCGGGCGGGCACCTCCGTGCCGTCGGCGGTGCGGACCGCGACCGCGCGCCCGTCGCGTATGACGACCCGGGTCACCGGACGTCCGCAGTGGAGTGTCGCTCCACGTGCCAGCAGTCGGCGTACGAGTGCGTCGGTGAGGCTGCCGGCGCCCCCGACGGGGACGGGGAAGCCGTGGGTCTGTCCGAGCATGCACATCAGCCAGCCGAACCCGCCGCCCAGCGCGGATTCCGGTGCCAGGTCCGCGTGCAGGGCGTTGCCCGCGATCAGGAGCGGGCCGCCCTCGCCGGTGAAGTGCTCCTCGCCGAAGCGGCGGGCGGGCAGGAGCATGTCGCGGAAGAGCCGCAGCCCTTCGTCGATGCCGGTGCGGGCGGCGAGCCGCAGTCCGGACCGCACGGGCGGGAAGGGGGTGAACAGGCAGCCGATGAGATCCTCTCCGTAGCACTGCCAGAGGCGGTGCAGGTGGTGCCAGGAACGTGCGTCGCCGGCGTCGAAGCGGGCCAGGGAAGCGGCGGTGTCGTCCGGGTGGCTGCCGAGGACCGCGCAGCGTCCGTCCCTCAGCGGGTGTCCGACGACGGCCGGGGCGCGGCTCCACCGCAGCCCGTACCGCTCCAGGGCGAGGCCCCGGATGGCGGGGGAGGCGGCGGCCAGCGGGTAGAAGGCGCTGAACAGGTCGTGGACGTAGTCGGGGTGGACGCCCCGGTCGCTGCGCACTGCGCCGCCGGGTCGGTCCTGCGCCTCGAGGACCACGACCTGCCAGCCGGCGTCGGCGAGGAGGTTGGCGGCCACCAGGCCGTTGGGGCCGGCCCCGATGACGACGGCGTCAGGCGTGGGCACGGGTCTCGGCCTTCGCCGCGGACTCGACGACCTCGCTCAGCCGGGCGAGCACGCTCCGGTGGCGCCAGCGCAGCAGGGCGTCCAGCGCCGCGTTGTGCCAGCCGGCCGCCGGACCCGCCAGGGGATGCTCGTCCATCACGACCAGGGTGTCTTCGCCCCAGGGGTCGATCCGGAAGGCGATCCTGGCACTGCCGACACCGCTCTTGGCCTCCAGTTCGAGCCGGTGCGGCGGTTCGCAGCGCCGGGAGACGGTGCGGCCGTGGTACGTCCACGGGCCGGCCTTGAGGGCGTAGCCCAGCTCGGCGCCCTCGGCGGGCCATCCGCCGCCTTGAGGCCAGGAGCGGTGAGTGCCCACGACCCAGCGGCCGTACTGGCGCGGATCGCTCAGGACGGACCAGACCTCCTGGGGCGTGGCGTGCACGAGACGGTGCCACTGTGCCATGACTACGACCTCCTCCGGAACGGAAGACCTCTGGTTCGGAACGATGTGGTGGGCGGGCTGCCCGGCCCGGAACGGAGCACCGAGCGGGCACCGACAGCTCCCGCCGCCCCGATCACGGCGGCCACGGCGGCTCGGCGCCCCAGCGTCCGCAGCGACGCATGCGCCCCGCCGCGGACCGCGGCGGCGCCGTCGCACGCCCTGTACAGCGCGCCGGTGGTGACCGGTGCCGTATCGGGGGCGTCGAGGTAGCCGTGCTCGGTGCGCGAGGCGACGGCCCGTTCCACGAGCCCGGGAGCGACCGTGTGGGCCCACGGCAGCAGTCGGGCTCCCGGTCCCACCCGGACTCGCCGTCGAGGGCGCGCGGCAGTACGGACGACCACGCGCGCCACGCGCTCGGGGGTGGCTGTCGGGGGCAGGGACTTCAGGCGGCGCCGGGAGTGGTTGCCCATGTGGGTGAAGAACGGGGTGTCGACGCCGGCGGGCAGCACGGTGCAGACGGCGATGCCCCGGCCTCCGGTCAGGGCCAGTTCCTGGCGCAGGGTCTCGTCCAGGCTGACGAGGGCGGCCTTGGAGGCGGCGTAGGCGCCCATGTAAGGGGCCTGGACGGCACCTCCGAGGACGGAGGAGACGGTGATCAGCACGCCACGGCCCTGGTCCCGCATGTACGGGAGCGCGGCGCGGGCGCCCCTCACGGGGGCCAGTACGTTCACGTCCCACACCCGACTCATGTCGGCGACCGGCACCTGCTCGACAGTGCCGAGAACGCCGATGCCGGCTGCGTTCACCCAGACGTCGATGCGACCGAACCGGGCGACGGCCGTCTGCGCGATGCGCACCATGGCCCCCTCGTCCGAGACGTCCGCACAGGCCCACGCGGCTTCTGCCCGGGGATGCGCGCCGGCACACTGCCGTGCCACCTGCTCCAGTGCTCCGGCGCTGCGGGCAGTCAGCACGACCCTCGCACCACGCTTGGCGAAGGCCAGCGCGGTGGCCCGACCGATCCCGCTGGACGCACCCGTCACCACGACCACGGCTCCGGGCGGTTGTGCGCGTTGAACCCTCATGCTCTGCGTGTCACCGGTTTCAGCCGTTCCACGCACGGGTCGGCCGTAGCGATGGGCCCGGTGGACCGGCGGCGGGGAGCAGCCCCCTTCTCCGCCGGGGGCGGGCCGGCCTTTCGACACGACGGCGCGCGGAAGGAGGTCCACGTCTAGAGCGCCAGGACGATGCCGTACACCAGGAAGAACAGTGCCACGAGGACGGCCACGCCGATGATGACGGCCAGCGGACCGCCCGCCCAGCCGCGTTTCAGCGGCCTGTGAGGGCCCGTGGCCGTCCCGGTGCCGGATTCCGCCGGCGGTGTCTCACCGGCGGGTACGGCGCCTCCGCGGGTCAAACCGGTAGTACGGTCCGGGTCTGGGTCTGGATTGTTGGTAGTCATACCCCGCTGCTCCCCCGATCCGGCACCGTCATGCGGTACTCGCGGCCCGGATGGGGTCACGGCAGAGGGGTTCCGCCGGTGGCGTTGACGATCTCGCCGGTGATGTAGGAGGCCCGGTCGGAGGCGAGGAAGACGTACGCGGGTGCCATCTCGGCCGGCTGTGCGGGCCGGCCCAGCGGCGACTGCTCGCCGAACTTCGTCGCGTCGGGCATCGTCGCGGGGATCAGCGGGGTCCACACCGGTCCCGGCGCCACGGCGTTGGCCCGGATCCCCCGCTCGGCCAGCATCTGGGCGAGGCCGTGGGTGAAGGAGATGATCGCGGACTTGGTCATGGCGTAGTCGAGCAGGTGCGGACTGGGTTGGTAGCCCTGCACGGAAGCCGTGTTGATCACGCAGCTCCCGCGCGGCAGGTGGACCAGCGCGGCCTTGGTGAGCCAGAACATCCCGTACAGGTTGGTCTTCATCACCCGGTCGAACTGCTCGGTGGTGATCGCCTCGATGCCGTCCGGTTGGGCCATCTGGTAGGCGGCGTTGTTGACGAGCAGGTCGATGCCGCCCAGCTCGGCCACCGTCCGGTCGACGAGGGCGGTGCACTCGTCCTCGTGGCGGATGTCGCAGGCGACCGCCATCGCCGTGCGGCCGGCCTGTCGGATCAGGCGGGCGGTCTCTTCGGCGTCGTCGGCTTCTTCGG
>NZ_MWIG01000136.1:0-36329 GCF_002156145.1 Streptomyces sp. NRRL B-24572
GGTGGGGCGCCCTCTCGCGTACGTACTGCGCGGATCGACCCGCGAGGCGGACCGGCCCGCGCAACGGACCAGCCCTCGCGACGGACCGGCCCGCACGGCGGATCAGCCCGCGCAACGAACCGGCCCGCACGACGGACCAGCCCTCGCGGCGGACCGGCCCGCGCGACGGATCAGCCCTTGCGGCGGATCAACCCGCGAGCAGCTTCTTCACCGCGGCGGCGACACGGCCGCCCTCGGCCTGGCCGGCCACCTTCGGGTTCACGATCTTCATGACGGCGCCCATGGCCCGCGGCCCCTCGGCGCCCGCCGCCTTCGCCTCCTCGACGGCCGCCGCGACGATGCCGTCGAGCTCCTCGTCGCTGAGCTGCTTGGGCAGGTACGCGTCGAGGACCTCGCCCTCGGCCAGCTCGCGCTCGGCGGACTCGGGGCGGCCACCCTGGGCGAAGGCGTCCGCGGCCTCGCGGCGCTTCTTCGCCTCCTTCGCGATCACCTTCTGCACCTCGTCGTCGGAGAGTTCGCGCTTGGTCTTGCCCGCGACCTCCTCCTTGTTGACGGCGGCGATGGTCATCCGCAGGGTCGAGGAACGCAGTTCGTCGCGTCCCTTGATCGCGGCGGTGAGGTCTTCCTGAAGCTTGGCCTTGAGCGTGGTCATGGGCTCAAGTGTGGCAGGTGCCCCACCCGTACCGCCCGCGCATTTCGGCTCGGCGGGTCTGCGACGATGGGGGGATGCGCGCACGGTACGGGATCCCCCTGAAGATCACGGCAGGCCTCACGGCGACGGCAGCGGCGGGAGTGGTCTACGCGGCCGGCTTCGAAGCCCGCTCCTTCCGACTCCGCCGGGTGACGGTCCCCGTCCTCCCGCGCGGCATGCGCGACCTGCGGGTCCTCCAGGTCTCCGACATCCACATGGTGAGCGGCCAGCGCAAGAAGCGGGCCTGGCTGCAGTCCCTCGCGGGGCTCCGCCCGGACTTCGTCGTCAACACCGGCGACAACCTCTCCGACACGGAGGCCGTGCCCGAGGTCCTCGACGCGCTCGGGCCGCTCATGGAGTTCCCCGGCGTGTACGTCTTCGGCTCCAACGACTACTACGGGCCGCGGCTGCGCAACCCTGCCCGCTACCTCCTCGAAAAGGTGCAGGGCAAGCACGGCCTCAACGGCAACCCGCCGGTCGTCGGCGCCGTGCACAACCCCTGGGAGGACCTCCGGGACGCCTTCGACGCGGCCGGCTGGGTCAACCTGACCAACACCCGCGGCCGGCTGAAGCTGCCGCAGGCCGAGCTCGCGTTCACCGGCCTGGACGACCCGCACATCAAGCGCGACCGGTACGAGCGGGTGGCCGGCGGCCCCGACGAGACGGCCGACTTCTCGGTGGGCGTCGTGCACGCCCCGTACCTGCGCGCGCTCGACGCCTTCACGGCCGACGGGTACGAGCTGCTCCTCGCCGGGCACACCCACGGCGGCCAGCTGTGCGTCCCCTTCTACGGGGCGCTCGTCACCAACTGCGACCTGGACACGGACCGGGTCAAGGGCCTCTCCACGCACACGGTCGACGGCCGGACCTCCTACCTCCACGTCTCGGCGGGCTGCGGCACCAACCGGTACACCCCGGTCCGCTTCGCCTGCCCGCCCGAGGTCACCCTGCTCACCCTGACGGCGCGTGCCTGAACACTTACGGTGGGGGCATGATCACGCCTCGTTCCGCGGCCGTGCCGGCCCCCGCCGCCATACCCTCCGCCCGCCGCCCCTGGGCGGCCGCCTTCCGCGGCCTGACCGCCCTGTCCGCGGCGGCGGGCATCGTCATCGAGTGCGTGTACGGAGACGTGCTCGTCGTCCTGAGCTTCTTCACCATCTGGTCGAACATCCTGGTCGCCGTCGTCCTCGGCCGGGGCGCCGTCCACGCCTGGACCCGCCGCCCGCCGCTGCCCGCGCTGTGGACCGGCGGCGTCCTGCTCTGCATCTCCGTCGTCGGCCTCGTCTTCCACCTGGTCCTCGACAACGAGGCGAGCGAGTTCAACCAGGCCGCCGAGATCGCCCGCCTGACCGGCGCGAAGGCCGTCGCCAACCAGCTCCTCCACACCGTGACCCCGATCGGCACGGCCCTCGACTTCCTGCTCCTCACGGCACCCGGCGCCCTCCGGTGGCGCCACGCGGCCCAGTGGCTGGCGGCCCCGGGCCTCTACTTCGCCTTCGCCCTGGTCCGCGGCGAGCTGATCTCCCCCGACGCGCCGACCCGCTACACGTACCCGTTCCTCGACGTCACCGTCCACGGCTACGGAGGCGTCCTGGTCAACGCCGTCGTGCTCGGCGCGGCCTTCTACGTACTCGGCCTCGCGATCGTCGGCCTGGACCGCATCCGACCCGCGCCGAGGTCCCCTGAATACCGGATTTCGTCTGAGCGCGCGCGTGGGCTAAAGTAATCGATGTCGCCGCGACGAGGAGATCAGAGCAGCGACACCGGGGTGTAGCGCAGCTTGGCAGCGCGCTTCGTTCGGGACGAAGAGGTCGTGGGTTCAAATCCCGCCACCCCGACAGCCAGAATCAGGGCCGGTTTCCTTCACGGGAGACCGGCCCTGATTCGTTTGCGCGTTCCGGAATGCCGGCCAGCCGGTCGGTCGGGACCCTTCGACGAGGGGGACTCGGCCGTGTGAAGCGGTTTCCCGCTGTGTGTCAATTGGCGTAGACCCAACGGACTTTGGTGCCGTACAACAGAGGCCACTGATCAAGTACTGCTGCCCGAGGCCTTTGGGGAGATCGCCATGGCTGGTGACGCCACGCACTGCTGGGTCGTGGTGCTGGACATCGAGAACTTCAGCTCCCGGCCCGATCCGATCCAGCGTTCCTTACGCACCGGGATGTACGAGGTGCTGCGCGAGGCGCTCTTACGGGCCGGGCTGCCGGCCGAGGAGATCGTCGTCGAGGACCGGGGCGACGGGGTCATCATGATCGTTCCCGCGACCGTCTCACCGATCGCCCTGGCCGGACCGTTCGTCCGCGCCCTCGACGACGAGCTGCAGCAGAAGGCGGTGGTCTACAGCCCCGCCCACGCGATGCGGTTCCGGGTCGCCCTGCACCAGGGGCTCGTCGCCCGGGACGGTCAGGGCTGGTCCGGGGACGCCGTCAACACCGCCTGCCGGCTCGTCGACGCAGGGCCGTTACGCGGGGTCCTGGCCGCGGCGGCCTCCTCGCGGATGGTCTTCGTCGTGTCGGACGAGATCTACCGGGCCGTCGTCCGGCACGGACACCGCTCCATCGACCCGGCCGCCTATCTGCCCATGCCGTTCCGCACCAAGCACGGCGAGCTCATCGAGAGCTGGGTGACCGTGCCCGGATCCCCCGCCCCGCCCGGGCTCCCCGCGACGACACCGGATCAGCCCGCGCAGGCGGCAGCGGATCAGCCTCCGCCGGCAGCGGCCGGCGTCGGCGCAGCGGCCGACGCCGGCGAGCAGAGCAATCAGAGCAAGCAGGGATTCCTGAGCGGGGGCGGCGTCAGCTTCGGAACCGTCCACGGTGACGTGTTCCAGGGCGACAAGAACATCAACATCAACACCAACGGGCCGGTCCGGCCATGAGCACACCGGCGGGGGGAGCCCCGGCCGCCGGCGGTGGCGCCGCGGGAGCGGCCCCGGCGCCCGGCCCGGCGCAGCCGGCGGGCGAGGCACAGCCCCAGTCCCCGGACGCCGCGGCGGGTGCGCCGGCCGGCGGGGAGGGCGGCGTCCAGGGCGAGCCTCCGCGCTCCGGCCCCGGGGCCGAGTCCTTCGAGGCCACCGGCCGGATGGGTCAGGGATCCCTGCGCCACGACCGGGTGCGCAACGCCTTCGCCAACGTCGAGGGTGACGTCGTCGGCGGCGACAAGTACGTCCTGCTCCTGGGCGGCGCCCAGCGGCGGCTGCGGACCATCTCCCCGCTCATGGACGAACGGGTGCGCCACGCGTACCAGGAGCACCCCGGCCTGGCGGCCGCCCGGGAGGCGCTGGCGGGCCGGCATCTGCTGATCCTGCGCGGCGCCCCCGGTCACGGAAAGACGGCCATGGCCGTCCGCCTGCTCCAGGGCATGGGGGCCACCACCAAGTACCACCTGGACAGCGACGTCGACTTCGCCTCCCTCGCCGACCTCCTGGAGCGCGGCGGGGACTCCATCGAGCGCGGTGCCGCCTTTCTGCTCGACCAGCCGTCCGGGATCGCCGGGCTGCGCGGAGCGGAGTACGAGAAGGTGCAGGGCGCGCTCGCCCTCGCGGGGGCGTGGCTGGTGATCACCGTCTCCAGCACCGAGGTCGCGGACAGCGAGCTCCTGACGGCGGTCGTCGACGTCACCGAGGTGCCCGACCAGCGCGGCATCGTCTCCTCGCACCTGCGCTGGCGTCTTGGCGACGCGGTCCGCGACCGGCTCCTCGCCGACGACGGGATCGGGGAGCTCCTCGACGAGATGCTCGACGGCGACCCCGCCTGCAAGCGGGCGGCCGATCTGGCGTCGGCGATCGCCGAGGAGTGGGAGACCGGCCGGCTGGACCCCGAGGCCGTCAAGGAGCGCCTCGCCCGCCAGGCCGACGAGGACTTCGACATCTGGGTCGAGAGCCTGCGGGAGCCCGCCGTCCGGAGCCTCGCGATCGCCCTCGCCGTGCTCAACGGCCTGCCCCAGGAGTACATCGCCACCGCCGCCCGCGCGCTGCGCGAGCGGCTTGAGGACGACGACCGCCCGCAGGTGCTGGTGGCCGGGCCGAACGGTGAACCTCCCCTCGGCAAGGATCCCTTCGGTGCCCCGCGCCGCACGCAGCTGACCCGGCTGCGCGCCCGTGACATCGGCAAGGAGGACGGCGAGCCGGGACACGCGCTCGAGTACAAGGACCCTTCCTACCCGCGTCGGGTCATCCAGCACTCGTGGGTCCAGTACGAGATCCAGAGCGAGCTGCTCGACTGGCTGTCGGACCTGGTCGTGGCCCCGGCCGAAGAGGTACGGGTCTACGCCGCCGCGGCGCTCGGGGCCATCGCCGCGGAGTCGTACACGTACCTCTGCGACCGGGTCTTCCACGGGTGGGCGCAGAGCGAGAACCCGCTGCGGCGCGACGCCGTCGCCTACGCCCTCCAGCTCGCCTCGCGCGACCCCTGGATCGCGGAACAGGTCGACGCGCTGGTGGCGGGCTGGTTCGCCGACCGGAGCCGGCCCTACGTGCAGGCGACGGCGGCGCGGGTGCACGGCATGGGCGAGGACCCCGAGGCCGCCGTCGCGGCACTGGCCCGCCTCACCGTCGTCGACCGGGCGACCGTGGCGGTGGCCGTCGGCCGCAGCCTGACCGATCTGGTCGCGCAGAACGGCGGCTCGACGGCTCTGGTGCTCCGCACCCTGCACGAGCGGTCCGCCGATCACCGGAGGCGGCCGACGGCGCTGCTCTCGTTCCTCATCGTCGCGGCCCAGGTGGTGGTGGACCGGGCCGAGTGGGGGTTCGAGAGCACCGTGGAGCAATGGCCGGCCCTCCTCTACCAGGCGCACCACCGCGAGGAGTTGCGCGCACCGTTCATCGCGCTGTGGCGGGAGTCGCTCAACCAGGCGGACTTCGGCGAGGAGGCCCAGCAGGTACTGCGCAACTGGGCCGCGCTCGCCGAACGCGATCCGGCCCTACGGGACATGTTCCGGCTGATGGTGGGCGCGATCGCGTACCGGGACGCGCGGACGGGGCGGATCCTGCGGCGGTGTGCGGCCGACTGGGTCGACCCGGACGAACTGGCGCCGCTCCCCCTGACCGCTGCCGTCGTCCATGCCCAGCTCGATCTGGAAGGGGTGTGACATGTCCGTCTCACTGATCCTCAACAACCGTCCGGTGCGGCGGGCCGAGCTCGCGACCCTGCCCAACCTTCCGCCGAACTTCGCGGTCGTCTACCCCCTGGAGGGCGGCGGCTGGGAGGTCGAGTCCCCGAAGCACCGGACGATGACCCAGCGGTGGCTGGGCAAGAACAAGCTCTGCTACGTCGTGGACCTGGGTGACCACCGGCGTACGGCCAAGCTCACCAAGACCCCGCTGACCTGCAAGGACCAGGCGCACCGGTTCGAGGCGACCATCGACGTCGGATTCCGGGTGCACGATCCGGTGGCGGTGGTGCGGAGCAATCTCCCCGATGTGCTCAGCGCCGTCTATCCGTATCTGATCAGGAGGATCCGTCCGCAGGCGGCGCAGTTCGCGATCGACGAGGCGTTCGAGGCGCAGGCCAGGATCAACGGGTCGCTGGCCCTGCCCATCCCCCTGCCCGAGGGCATGACGCTCTACTACTGCGACGTGCAGCTCGAACCCGACGAGGCGGCGCGGGAGTTCGTCCGCAGCCGCACCAAGGCGGGCCGCGACTCGGAGATGGGCCACCTGCAGCACAAGGCGGCCGTCGGGAGCACCCGCCACCAGGAGACGATCAAGGACATCGAGCAGGAGGCCCGGCTCAAGCGGGACGAGCGGGAGCGCAGGGCCCTCGCCTCCGTACGGCTCGACTTCCGCGGTCTCGTCCTCGAACACCTGGCGAAGCACCCGGAGGACACCGAGAAGTCGATGGACCTGCTGATGCGCTGGGAGGAGGGCCGGCAGCTGCGGGCCGTGGACCAGGAGCAGCGGAAGGTCGAGATGGTCCGGTTCCTGATCGAGAAGAACATCGTGCGGGAGGTGGACCTGCCCGGTCTGCGCGAGGGCGTGCTCGGGCCCTCGTCCAGCGTCTTCGGCGGGATGCTGCCGCCGGGTACGGGCACGCCCGCACAGACGGCGCCGGCCGCCGCGCAGGCGCTGCCGCCGGTGGCGCAGCCGTCTCCGGTGACGGAGACGCCGCCGTGGGGCGGTACCCGTCCCGACGCCGTGCAGCAGTCCGGCGGCTCCCCGGCCGCCCCGTCCCCGGACCTCCGCACGACGGCGGTCGGCCTCGCGCCGGTCTACGTCGTCCTGGACACCTCGTCGGCCGCGACCGGCTGCGTCACCCAACTCCGCGACGCGCTGCGGTCGTTGCAGACCCTGCTCGCCAACAGTCCGGATGTGACCTCCGCCGTACGGCTGTCCGTGCTGACCTTCTCCGACACGGCCGACGTCCGGATGCCCCTCACGCAGGTGTCGTGGCAGACCGGCGTCCCCGACCTCCAGGCGGGAAACGGCTGCCGGTACGAACCCGTCTTCCGCCGCCTCCTCGAACTCGTCCCGTTGGAGACGGAACGGCTCAAGCAGCAGGCGTCCCGCGTGAACCGTCCGACCGTCTTCTTCCTCGCCGCGGGCGACCCGGAGGACGGTGGCCAGTGGCAGGCCGCGCACCAGCAGCTGATGCAGCACCCGTACCGCCCGAACATCGTCGCCTGCGGCATCGGTGCGATCGACCGGCGGACGGTGGCGCGGATCGCCAGTCCCGCCGAGTTCGCCGTCGCGGCGGACGCGCACGCGGACCTCGCGGAATCGGCCGCGCAGTTCTCGATGCTCCTCCAGAACACCGTGCTCCATCTGGGGCGGAGCGCGGTCGCCGGCTCCTCCGAGCTGCGACTCGAACGCCCGCGGGGACTGAGCCCCATCGAAGACGTCGAGTAGTTCGCGCAAGAGAGAAGAGGAAGAAATGACTGAAACCCAGGGACAGTTACTTCCGGTGTACGTCCTGGCGGACGAGTCCGGCTCCATGCATCCCCACGTCGGTGACCTCAACGCCGGACTCGCCTCGCTGCACCGGTCCCTGCTCGGCGAACCGATGGCCGCTGCGAAGGTCCGCTTCTCGGTGCTGGGGTTCGCCAACAGTGTGACCGAGCGGCTGATCCTCGCCGACCTGCGGGCCGAGAGCGAGCTGCCCCGCCTCACGGCGAGCGGCGGCACGAGCTACGAGGCGGCCTTCGCCGCGCTGCTGCGCCGGATCCCGCAGGACGTGGACACGCTGAAGAGCCAGGGGTACCGCGTCCACCGGCCCGCGGTGTTCTTCCTCAGCGACGGCCAGCCCAACGTCGGAGAGGCCTGGCAGGAGAGGCACCGGGAGCTCACCGACCGTTCGGTGACCAAGGCGGCACCCAACATCATCGCCTGCGGCATCGGCCAGGCCGAGGCGGAGACGATGCTCAGCGTCGCCACGCAGCAGGAGTTCGCCTTCATCTCGGTGCCCGGTGCCCAACTGGGCGAGTCCATCGCCCGGTTCTTCACCGCACTCACCAAGAGCGTGGTGGAGTCCGGCAACGCGATGGCGTCGGGCCATGCGGAGCTGGTGGTCGAGCGGCCGGAAGGCTTCCGGCTCGCGATCGACGAGGTGTGATCGTGGTGCCCCTCTTCCGGCGCAGGAGGGACGACGAGGGGGAGCCCTCCGGGTCCCCCGAGCCTTCTGGGTCTTCTCAGTCCTCCGGTTCCTCCTCCCCCGCCGGATCCCCGGCGGGCGGCACGCATCCCGTACCGCCGAGGCCGGGATACAAGCCGGGACCGGGCCCCGGCTTCCCGGCGGGCTCGGGACACGGGTCCCCGGTCCCGGCGGATCACGTGCCTCCGCCGGGGCGGACACCGCCGACGGCGCCCGTACCGCCGCACCGGCAGCCGGACCGCCCCGGTGCCCCGGCGCCCGTACGGAAATCGAAGTCGCCGTTCGTGGAACGCCTCCCGCTCGGCCGGCCGGCCACCTGGTTCGAGTCGAAACCGCCGCCCGCTGACCCGTACCGCCCCGACACGCTGTTCGACGGCTGGTCCACGCCGGGGCTCACGATCCGCCTGGCCTCCGTACGCGGTGACGCGCACCGCTTCGGCGGGCAGCCGCGCCAGGACGACATCGTGGTGGCGGCTCACGAGCCGACCGACGCGGTGGTGTTCGCGGTGGCGGACGGCGTCTCGGCGGCTCCTCAGTCGCATGTGGGCGCCGCGCTGGCCTGCCGTACCGCCGTCGCCGACGTGCTGCGGCAGCTGGACGAAGGACGGCCGCAGGTCGACTGGAACCGGACCGTGTCGGCGGCCGCGTACCAGCTGTTCATGCGGGTGACCCGCGGAGCGGAACCGACCCCGGAGCAGAGAAAGGAAGCCCAGGCCCTGCTGGCGACGACCCTGGTGACGGGCGTCGTGCGGCTCACCGGGAGCGGACTGCTGGAGGTCAATCTGGTGCACGTCGGGGACAGCGGTGCCTGGACACTCCACGAAGACGGCTTCTTGCCGCTGCTCGGCGACCAGAAGGAGAGAGCGGACGGAGTCTTCTCCTCCGCTGTGGCGGCGCTGCCGTGGGTGCCACAGCAGATCGAGGGGAAATGGTTCACGATTCCCGAGGACGGGGCGCTGCTGATCGGGACGGACGGGTTCGGCGATCCGCTGGGCGACGGCACGGGCACCGTCGGGAAGGCGATGGCGTGGGAACTGAGCCGTCCGCCGCGTGAGCCGTCGGTCCTCGCCCGGCTGCTCGACTTCTCCCGGGAGACGTTCGACGACGACCGGACGCTGCTGGCCGTCTGGCCGCGTCACCGCCTCGACGAGAGCGGCGGCCCCGGAGCGGCGGGATGAGCAGCGCGTATCCCGGAGCCGTGGACATCGGCCGGGTGGTGAAGGAGCGCAGGATCGCGTCCGGCGGTCAGGGCACGGTGTGGGCGGTCAAGGACCTGACCATCAGGTCCTGGCCGGTGGCCTACAAGGAGTACCGCGCGAAGGTCCAGCCCGCGGAGGCCGATGTCCTCGCCGCCATGGTGGACTTCCTCCCCACTCTGGATCCCGGCACCGGCGAATGGCTGGCGAACTGCACAGCCTGGCCGGCGGTCCTGGTGACCGGTCCCACCGGCGTGTGCGGATTCCTGATGCGCCAGATCCCCCCACGGTTCATCCGCACGCTCGCCTTCGACCCCGGGGCGCCGAGGGCGGCGGGCTTCCAGTACCTGCTGAACAACGCCGAATACCTCCGGACCGCGGGCATCACGATCACCCCCCGGCAGAGGTTCGAGCTGCTGCTCGACTTCGCGCGCACACTCGGACGGCTCCATGCTCTGGGAGTCGCCGTCGGGGACATCTCGCCGAACAACATGTTCTTCGCCCTCGACGGTTCCCCCGGGTGTTTCCTCATCGACTGCGACGCGATGGTCCTGCGCGGCCGTTCGATGGTCCCGCAGGTCGAGACCCCCAACTGGGGGGTGCCCGCGGGCGAGCCCAAAGGCACCCCGGCGAGTGACGCGTACAAGCTCGGGCTGCTGGCCGCGCGGCTCTTCTCCGGCAAGCAGGAGGGCAGGGACCTCGGCGTGCTGGCCGCCACCGACGCGGACGTGGCGCGGCTGGCCGAGCAGAGCCTGTCCACCGACCCCGCCCGGCGGCCGAAGCCGGAGCAGTGGCTGACCGCGCTGGAGGGCGCGGTGAAAACGGCGCCGGCGATACTTCCGCAGGCCACCCCGACGCCCACCTTCGTGCCGCCGGGCACAGCGGGCACGGCGTCACCGCGGCAGGCCACCGGTCAGCAGCAACAGCAACGACCGCAGGCTCAGACGCAGTGGACCGGACCCAACCCTCCGTCCACAGTGCCCCGGACCCCCTCTATGCCGCGGCCGACGCCGCCCCCGCCGACCAAGTCCAACGCCGGCAAGTGGTTCGTCGCGATCGCGCTGGTCGTCCTCGCCCTCGTCTACGGTCCCGATCTCTACGAGCAGATCGCGGAAGGGGTCCGATCCGGCAGCTCCGAAAGCCCCGGCGAATCGGACCAGGGCTCCGGCTCGTCCGCTCCGGACACCGAGGAAGAACAGGCGCGTGCCCTGAACGCCCTCCTTGAGCGGAACAGCGGCAACCGCGGCAGCGTCGGCGAGGCCGTCAGCCGGATGACCACCTGCCCGGGACGTACCGCGCTCCTGGAGGCCAAGGGGGTGTTCGAGGCCGCGGCGACCGCGCGGGTCGAGCTCCTCCGGGATCTGGAGGCGCTCGACCCGGATCGGCTGCCCAGCTCCATGACGGAGAACCTCACCGCCGGCTGGGAGGCTTCGGCCGAGGCCGACCGTGCGTACGCGCGGCTGGCCGAGGAGGTGTCGAGCGGCTGCACGCCCGAGGCCGTGACGTCCTCGTCGCAGTGGCAGGAGGCATCCGACGCCAGCACTCGGGCGACGCGGGCGAAGAAGGACTTCGTGTCCGACTGGAACCCGGTGGCCGAGGAGCACGGGCTGAGCACGATGTCCTGGGACGAGGTGTGACCGCTTCCCCGTCATGCCGTGCTCTGCTGGAAATCCCCTAACGCCCGGTGCCGGTCAGTCGTTTCAGTTCGTCCCAGCGGTCGATGGTCAGCCTGTTGCGTCCCGTCGTCACCCAGCCGTGCCCGCGCCACTGCTCGAAGACCCGGCTGACCGTCCGCCGCGAGCTGAGGACGAGCCCGGCGAAATCGTCCTGGGACAGCGGCAGGGCGATGAGTACGGATCCGTCGCCCGCGGGGCGCCCGTACTCCGCGCCGAGTTCCAGCAGGAGTGCGGCGAGCCTGGCCTGGACGGCCTCGGAACCGGCGGCGGCCCGGTAGCCGTCCGCCTCGCGCAGGCGCTCGGAGAGCACCTGCTGGAGCGCGAGCCCGAGGGTGGGCGAGGCCCGGGCGGCGGCCCGGAACAGGAGCGAGGGGATCATCAGGGCCTCGACCCGGGTCAGCGAGGTGAGGGTGGCGGAGCGCGGTCCGCCATCCAGTGCGGCCTGCTCGCCCAGCAGGTCTCCGGCGTTGCGGATGGCGAGCACGGCCTGGTAGCCCGCGGCGGAGTTGGCGGCGACCTTGACGCAGCCGCGCCGGACGACGAGGACGTGGTCGGTGAGGTCGTACTGCCGCAGCAGGGTCTCCTTGGGCGGGAAGGTCACCATGCTGCCGATGCCGATCAGTTCGGCCCTGGTGTCCTCGTCGAGCAGGGACCAGAAGGGCATCCGGCGCGTGCGGTGGTGTGGTGCGCTGTCCACAGCGGCCCCTTCGGGCGAAAGTTCGGGCGAGGCTTCGGGCGAGGCTTCGGGCGAGGGTTCAGGCGAGGGCGATGACGGCGGCGACCAGCAGGCTGCCGACGACGGCCAGCAGCAGCGACTGCTGGACGCGCCGGTGCTTCGTCCAGGCGATCGCGCTCATGACGACGAGCTGACGGCTGAGGGTGGGCAGCGGATCGGTACGGGTGAGCTGCTGGGCGAGGTGGTCGGGGGACCAGTGGCGCAGATGGCCGTAGAAGAGGAACTCGTCCTCGCGGGGGTCGGGCGAGCGGCCCTGGCCGTTGTGGCGGGGGACGACGACGAGGACGGCGAGGACCGCGGAGAGCCCGATGAGGGCGATTCCCAGCCAGAGGACGACCTCGGCGAAGCCGCTCGCACGGCCGAGGGCACGGTCACCGCCGGACAGGGCGGCGATTCCGGCGAGGGCGGCGGACTCCATGGCCAGGGCGAAGGAGGCCTTGGCGTCCACCGTGCGGGTCGTCTCGTGGAGCGAGGCGTGGATCTGCCAGGCGGTCTTCACCGCTTCGGCCCGGGACTCTTCCTGCGGCACTGGAGCATCCCCCGATTCTCGAAACCTCCGCCACTATAGCCACGGGCCTGGACGGCCCGACCCTCGTTCCACCGGGCCGATTCCCCCTGGTCCAGCGGGAGTTGGCGTGCACCGCTCCGCGTTCGGCCTCCCGGGGGCCGCCACCCGGCGCCTGTCCGGCCCTGACCCGCCGGACAGGCCCTAGATCACCGGGGGGCGGCCCAGGCGGGTCATGTGGAGGACCGTGGTCCAGCGCATCGGGGTGCGGGGGCCGCAGGAGCGGCGGACGCCCTCCGCGAAGCCGCCGAACCAGGCCTTGAGGCCCGGCAGGGAGCGGGTGCGGGCCAGGGTCAGGAGGGTCCAGACGCCCAGGTAGACGGGGACGAGGAGGGCCGGGAGGTTGCGCTTGGCCAGCCAGACGCGGTTGCGGGCGGTCATCCGGTAGTAGACGGCGTGCCGGGCCGGGCTGGTCTTCGGGTGCTGGAGCAGCAGCTTCGGCTCGTAGATGACCTTCCAGCCGGCGTCCAGGGCGCGCCAGGCGAGGTCGGTCTCCTCGTGGGTGAAGAAGAAGTCCTCCGGCCAGCCGCCGATCTCGTCCAGCATGCGCATCGACAGGCCGTGGCCGCCGCCGAGGAAGGTGGTGACCTCGCCACCGCGCAGCGGATCCTTCGCACCGAGGCGCGGGACGTGCCGGCGCTGCGTCTCGCCCGTCTCGTCGGCGATGCGGAACGACACGACGCCGAGGGCCGGGTCCCCGTCGTACAGATCCGCCAGACGGCGGAAGACGTCCTTGTCGACGAGGAGGCCGTCGTCGTCGAGGTCCACCACGATGTCGACGTCGCCGAAGGCCCGCAGCGTCTCGATCGCGACGTTGCGGCCGCCCGAGACACCTCTGTTCTCGGGGAGTTCGACCCCCGTCACGCCCTCGGGCAGGGCCGGGAGCGACCCGGTGCCGTTGCCGACGACGACGATCCGGGCGGCGGGCTCGTCCTGTCCCGCCACGGCGTCGAGCAGCGCCCGCAGCTCGGCGGGGCGCGTGCCCATCGTCAGTACCGCCACACCTACACGCGGTCGCGCCACGCCCCACTCCGTCTCATCGCCCATGTCCACCGAACTCGCTCCGGGCCGCGATGCTAACCGGCCGGGGACACCTTCCGTTCACCCGGACCACGGGTGTCGTGCACCGGTGGGAGGCGTGGAGGGGGGCGCGCGGCGAGGAGCGGGCACGGGCGGCTCTACGCTGGTGCCCTTCCGTCAGGTTGATCGATCGTCGAAAGGGTGGTCTCCAGGTGCTGGTCGCGGACCGATATCGGCTTCATGTGTGTATCGGCCGGGGCGGCATGGGCGAGGTGTGGCAGGCCACCGACGAGGTCCTGGGCCGGGCCGTGGCCGTGAAGCTGATGCTGGCCCAGTCGACCGACCCGTCCGCCGGCGACCGCTTCCGCCTGGAGGCGCAGACCGCCGCGCGGCTGAGCCACCCGCACGTGGTGGGCGTCTTCGACTTCGGTACGTGGGACGAGAAGCTGTTCCTGGTCATGGAGTTGGTGGAGGGTGACAGCCTTCAGGGGAGCCCCTCCGAGCCGATGGTCCTGCCCGCCGAGCGGGTCGCGGTGGTCGCCGCGCACGCCGCCGCCGGGCTCGCGGCCGCGCACCGGCAGGGCGTGGTGCACCGGGACATCAAGCCGGGGAACCTGCTGGTCGACGCCGAGGGCACGGTGAAGCTGGCCGACTTCGGCATCGCGCGGTTCGTCGACGACCCCTCGGCCGCGCTCACGACGACGGGTCAGATCGTGGGCACGGGCCTGTACCTCGCGCCCGAGCGGGCCCTCGGGCAGCCCGCGTCGCCCGCCTCCGACGTGTACTCGCTGGGCTGCGTCCTGTACCAACTCATCACCGGCAGACCGCCGTTCCGCGCGGACACGGCAACGGCCCTGCTGTACCAGCACATCGACACACCGCCGGTGCCGCCGAGCCGGCTCGGCGCGCTGCTGCCGCCCGACTTCGAGACGTACCTGCTGAGCCTGCTCGCCAAGCAGCCGGAGCAGCGGCCCTCCGCGCAGGCGATCGCGGACTGGTTCTCCTCCGGCGCCTGGCGCGGGGCCGGATACCCCGGGGCCGCTCCGGTCCGTCCCCAGACACCCCACGCGTCCCACGCGCCCCGTCAGCCCGCCGGGCACGCCCCGGGCCAGGCCCATGCGCCCCGTCAGTCCGCCGGGCACGCCCCCATGCCGATGCCCGCGCCCGCGCACACTCCCGCGCCGACCCCTCCGCCGATGAACCGGCCGCCGGTGACCCGGCCCGCGCCCGCCGCCCGGCGGCGCCAGAGCCAGCCGAGCACCGGTGCCGCGCTCGCGGAGCTCTCCCGGCGCCGCCCGCGCAAGACGGCCGCGGTGGCCGGGGCCGTCGCCTTCGTGGTCTTCCTGATCATCGGGATGGCCTGGCTCTCCTGAGGGCCTCGCGCCCGCTCAGTACAGCCTCGGCGCCATCACGTGCGGCTCCTCGTCCCCCTCCGCGAGCAGCAGGCAGCGCGGTACGCCGGGCCCCGGGGTCGCGCGTACCGTCAGCGGCGTCGGCGGGTCGGTCGGCAGCTCGATCGCGAGGGCGACCGGCCGGTCGTCGCGGGTCGTGGCGTGGCCGGTCTCCTTGCCGTCGACGAGGACCTCGACGACCGGGGTGTGCCCGGTCTGGACGGTCGCGGAGACCGAGTGCCCGAGGTAGTCGATGTGGAAGTGGTGGCGTGCCCTCATGGGCCACCTCCGAACCGCAGGGGTGGAACGCGTACCGCCGGATGAGGACGCGTACCTCAAGCCTAGGCACGGTCCCGCGCTCCCGCCCGCTCCGAAGTGCGACCGTGGTACCCCGGTGTTCAGATGAACCGGTACGCCGATCACCGCCCGCGCGGAACGGAGCACCTGGCACATGAGCGACGCCCTGCCCTCCTTCGAGGACACGACCGACTTCGACAACGCCGACCGGGGCTTCCTCGGGGCGCTCGTCCCCGGTGTGGTGACGGCCGCCGACGGCCGCGTGGTCTGGGACAACGATGCCTACGACTTCCTCAAGGCGGAGTGCCCGGACACGGCGCACCCCAGTCTGTGGCGGCAGGGGCAGCTCTCCGCGCGCCAGGGCCTGTACGAGGTCACCGACGGCATCTACCAGGTCCGCGGCCTCGACATCTCCAACATGACGCTCGTCGAGGGCGAGCGCGGGGTGATCGTCATCGACCCGCTGATCTCCGTGGAGACGGCGGCCGCCGCCCTCGCGCTCTACAAGGAGCACCGCGGCGACCGGCCGGTCACCGGCGTGATCTACACCCACTCGCACGGCGACCACTTCGGCGGGGTCCGCGGCGTCCTCCCGCACGGCACCGAGGAGGGCGTCCCGATCCTCGCCCCCGCCGGCTTCCTGGAGCACGCGGTCAGCGAGAACGTGTACGCGGGCACCGCGATGACCCGCCGGGCGAGCTACATGTACGGCGTCGGTCTCCCGAAGGCCCCCGACGGCCAGATCGGCGTGGGCCTCGGCCAGGGCACCTCCACGGGCACCATCAGCCTGATCCCGCCGACCGTGGACATCACGGAGACCGGGCAGCAGGAGACGGTCGACGGGGTGCGGATCGTGTTCCAGCTGACGCCGGGCACCGAGGCCCCGTCCGAGATGAACTTCCTCTTCCCCGACCACCGCGCCCTGTGCCTGGCGGAGAACGCCACGCACAACATGCACAACGTGCTCACCCTGCGCGGCGCGGTCGTCCGCGACTCCCGGATCTGGGCGCACTACCTGGACGAGGCGATCGAGTACTTCAACGGCCGGTACGACGTCGCCTTCGCCTCCCACCACTGGCCCACCTGGGGCCACGACGACGTGGTGCGGTTCCTGACCGAGCAGCGCGACCTCTACGCGTACCTCCACGACCAGACCCTCCGCCTGCTCAACGAGGGGTTCACGGGCGTCGAGATCGCCGAGCGGATCGAACTGCCGCCGGCCCTGGAGAAGGCCTGGCACGCCCGCGGCTACTACGGCTCCCTCAACCACAACAGCAAGGCGGTCTACCAGCGGTACCTCGGCTGGTACGACGGCAACCCGGCCCACCTGTGGGAGCACCCGCCCGTGGAGCTCGCGCGGCGGTACGTGGACGTGGCCGGCGGCCCCGCCGAGGCCCTCGCCAAGGCCCGCGCGTACGCCGAGGGCGGCGACCCGCGCTTCGCCGCGACCCTGCTCAACCACGTGGTCTTCGCCGACCCCGGGAACGAGGAGGCGAAGCGGGCCCTCGCCGGGGTGTACGAGACGCTGGGGTACGGCGCCGAGAACGCGACCTGGCGGAACTTCTACCTGCGCGGCGCCCAGGAGCTCCGGCAGGGCGTCACGGGCGAGATGGTCGACATGACCAACCCCGAGATGGCGATGGCCCTCACCGTCCCCATGCTGATCGACTCGATCGCCATCGCGATCGACGGGCCGCGCGCCTGGGACGAGGACCTGACCATCGACCTGGTGATGCTCGACGGCGTCGCGGACGCGGGCGAGCGGCACCGGCTCACCCTGCACAACGGCGCCCTCACCCACCGGGTGGTCGCCGAGCCCCGGACGCCCGCCGGACTGACCCTCGCCCTCGGGAAGGTCCAGCTCCTCGGCCTCCTCTCCGGGAGGGGCGTCCAGGAGCTCGGGATCGAGGCGGAGGGCGACCCGGCCCTGCTCGCCCGCCTCTTCTCGTACGTGACGAAGCCCGACGCCCGGTTCCCGATCGTCACGCCGTGACCGGCGCGGGAGCAACCGGCGCCCGGGGCCCGTCCGGCGGATCAAGGCCTGTCCGGCGGATCAGGGCCGGGTCCGTCGGATCAAGGCCCGTCCGGCGGATCAGGGCCGGGCCCGCCGGATCAGGGCCGGGTCCGCCGGACAGCCCCTAGAGCTCGCCCGCCAGCGCGAACAGGCCGCGCCTCGCGCCCTCCTCGTAGGCGCTCCGCAGCTCCGGGTCGACGAGCAGCGCCCCCAGGGCCTCCTCGCCACGCGCGCGCGTGACCAGGCAGTACTCCGCAGGCCGGTACGAGGTGTCGAAGACCGAGGTGCGCAACAGGTCCACCGCGCCCAGGAGATGGGCCGCCGCGTCACGGCGGCCCTCCAGCGCCCGCATCTGGGCCAGGAGTTCCGCCGCGCAGGCCGCGCCCACCGCGGAACCGAGCCGCAGATGCTCGCACAGGGCCCTCCTGGCGTACTCCGCGGCCCGCTCCCGTTCCCCGTCCCAGGCGCCGAGTTCGGCCCGTACGTGGTACGCCCAGGCCTCGGCGCACATGTCGCGGCCCACCCAGGTCCGTCGGCTCTCGTGGTCCAGGTCCCCCTGGTCCAGGGCCTCCTGGGCGGCCTCCGGGTCGGAGCGGCACAGGGAGAGCGCGAGCCCGACCCAGCACGCCCGCCGGGTCGGCCCGAACTCCGGGTGCTCCTCCATCAGGGCGAGCGCCTCCCGGAATTCGGCCGCCGCCGCGCGCGTACGCCCCTGGTAGAGGGCGGTCGCGCCGCGCAGATGGGCCAGGAGCGCCAGGCAGCGCTCGTCGCCGTCCCGTACGGCCGCCGCCCAGGCCTGCGCGAGGAGCGGGTCGGCGTCCTCGGGGCGGCCCGACTCCAGCTCCAGGAAGGCGGCGAGCCACAGGGCGCGGGCGGACGGCGGTCCCGCGTGCAGGCTGAGGGCGTGCCGCAGCCGGGAGCGGCCCTCGGCGATCCGCCCGCAGGCCACCCACAGGAACCACAGGGAGACCGCGATCTCGACGGACGTCTCGGCCTCGGCGCTCGGCGAGAGCGGCGCGGTCGTCGGGTCCATGGCGGCGGCCAGGTCGGGCAGTTCGCGCAGCGCGAGGTCCCGGGCATCGAGCTGGCGGCCCCGCTGCCACCAGTCGGCGGCCCGCCGGGCCACCTTCACGCACCACCTGCGGTGGTGCAGGAGGACGGCCCAGCGGTCGCCGCGCGCGGTGAGCCGGCGGGCGCCGACGGCCCGCATCGGGTGCGGCATCCAGTAGCGGGGCAGGCCGTCCTCCCCGTCGAAGAGGTCGTCGACGGGGAGGAGGGCGAGGGGCGCGAGCCGGTCGAGGACCTGCTGGATCCGTCCGGCGGGCAGCGTGCCGGAGGCGCAGACCTCTCGGACGGCCTCCCGGCCGAAGGCGCCCTCGAAGACGGAGAGGCGCTCCCACAGGAGCCGTTCGGCGGGGCCGCAGCTCTCGTAGCCGCGCTCGGCCGCGGCGATCTGGTCAAGACCGACCGTCTCGCCCCACAGCAGTTCGGTCTCCGGTGGTTCTCCTGACCACATGTGTCCGGCCCCCGTGTCGGTTCTCCGCCCTTCTCCTGTGGCATAGGACGGATTCAATGGAAATCGGCAGGCGTCGCGACTTGAATGCCTGTGCCCCGGTCCACATCCTGGTGCCTTCCCGTGCCCGGACCCAGGGTTTCCCCGGGATCGACCAAGGAGGCACATGCATACCAGGGAATCCGTCCTGGGGGAGTCGGATCTGGCACTGATCCACGCACTGCAGATAGCGCCGCGCGCCAGCTGGACCCAGCTCTCCGGCGTGCTCGCCGTGAGCCCGGACACCCTCGCCCGGCGCTGGGAGACCCTCACCGCCGGCGGGTACGCCTGGAGTTCGATGCTCGCCGCCCGCCGCGGCACGGAGGACACCCTGTACGCGTGGGTGGAGCTGGAGTGCGTCGCCGGAGCCGCCGAGACCACCGCGACCGAGGTCGCGGACGACCCGTACACCCTCGGCGTCCACCAGGTGACCGGCGACGCCGACCTGATCCTGCTCGTCAACTGCCCGGACCTGTACGCCCTCGACGGCTACCTCGCCGGGCGGGTGCGGCGGCTCCCCGGGGTGCTCAGGGCCCGCACGCAGGTCGTCACCCAGCTGCACAACCGCCCGTACCGCTCGCGGATCGAGCAGCTCACCCCGGGGCAGGTGCAGCACCTCACCGGGATCACCGGCGGCGACCGGCGGACCCGGTCCTCCACGCGCGCGTACCCGCCCGTCACGGAGCTCGACCAGCGGATCGTCGCGGAGCTGGCGGGGGACGCCCGGCGCAGCGCCGCCGAGCTGGCCCGGCAGTGCGGCACGAGCGAGTCGACCGTACGCCGCAGGCTGGAGGCCCTCGGCGCGGCCGGCGGCTTCCACCACCACTGCCTGCCCGCCCCGCGCTTCTCCGGCCGGCCCGTGTGGGCGCTGGTCACCGCGGACGTACCGCCCCTGGACGTGGCCGAGTCGGTGGTCTCGCTCGGCCGGCTGCGCCAGACCCGGGTGGTCACCTCGGTCACCGGGCCGCACAACCTGGCGCTCGCCATGTGGCTCCGTACCGTCGAGGAGCTCCACGACGTGACGGCGGCCCTCGTGCGGGCCGCGCCGGCGCTGCGGATCACCGGCACCGCGGTCTCCCTGCGCACCCACAAGATCGGCGCGCAGGTCCTCGGCCCGGACGGCCGCCGCACCCACCACGTAAGGCCCGCGACCACCCCCTGACAGGGCGGCGGGGCGTGTTCCGATGAGGGGCATGGAGTTCGCCGTGTTCGTGACGACGAGGAGGACGGCGCGCCGCCGCGCCACTCGACGGTGGACCTCGGCGGCGGACGGGCCGTCAT
This sequence comes from Streptomyces sp. NRRL B-24572, assembly GCF_002156145.1. NCBI lineage: Bacteria > Bacillati > Actinomycetota > Actinomycetes > Kitasatosporales > Streptomycetaceae > Streptomyces > Streptomyces sp. NRRL B-24572. The sequence continues at coordinate 20,006 of NZ_MWIG01000136.1, forward strand.
CCGGATCAGGCAGTGCCCGGGATCGGGCAGTGACCAGGATCGGGCAGTGACCGGGATCAGGCCGGGCGCGACGCCTTGACCGAGTACATCAGCGGGATGCGGGGGCGGTCCGCCGGGAAGCGGTAGTAGCCGTCCTCGTGCCGGTGGAGGGTCCCGTAGCGCTGGAAGAGCGAGGCGTCGTGCTCGTGCAGGAACTCGATGCGCAGGCCCGCCTTCGCGAGGGCCGTGACGACCTCGCCGACCGGGTGCACCCACTCCACGCTGCGGTTGTGGACGGTGACGGCGTCGAGGTCGGCGTACGTCCCCGGGGTGGTGTCCACCCACGGGTCGCGGACGAAGTAGTCGTGCACGACCCGGCTGCCGGTCTCGTCGTCGAGCGAGTCGGTCAGCGGGTGGAACTCGGCCACGTAGAGGAAGCCGCCCGGGGCGACGAGCGAGGCGGCGGTCTCCGCCCAGCGGTCGAGGTCGGGCAGCCAGTTCAGCGCCCCGGTGCCGGTGTAGACGATGTCGTACGAGCGGTCGGGGACGGCCTCGGCGGCGTCGTACACGTCGGCGGCGACGAACGCGGCCCGCTCCTGCGAGAGGCCCAGGTCGGCGGCGAGCGAGCGGGCGGTCTCGACGGCCGGCTCGGAGAAGTCCAGGCCGACGACGTGCGAGGCGCCGTGCCGGGCCCAGGAGAGGGTGTCCAGGCCGATGTGGCACTGGAGGTGGAGCAGGGAGCGGCCGGTGACGTCGCCGACCTCCGCGAGCTCGAAGTCCCGCAGGGGGTCCTTGCCCGCGCGGAAGGCGTCCAGGTCGTAGAACTCGCTGGCGGCGTGGATCGGGACGCGCTCGTCCCACTTCGCGCGATTGGCCTCGCGCCAGTCCTCGGGCGTCGGAGAGTACATGTCGGCGAGGTTATCCACAGGCTGCGGAGGACGCGACCCGATTGTCGGCGGCGCGGAGCATGATGGATGCCATGACTACCGAGAGCAAGCACAGCGACACCCCGGTCTGGGAGCAGCGCTTCCGGGCGCCCCGTGTCTCCCTGCCCGAATGGGCCGAGGAGGCCCCGGACCGCTCACTGTTCGTGTCCAACGCGACCGGGACGTACGAGCTGTACGCCTGGGACCGGGCGAGCGGCGAGCAGCGGCAGGTGACGGACCGGCCGAACGGGACGACGGACGGCACGCTGTCGCCGGACGGCGCCTCGATCTGGTGGTTCGCGGACACCGACGGGGACGAGTTCGGGGTGTGGATGCGCCAGCCGTTCGCGGGCGGCGAGGACGAGCCGGCCGTGCCCGGCCTGGCCCCGTCCTACCCTGCCGGGCTCGCCATCGGCCGGGAGGGCACGCTCGTGGTGGGCCGCTCCACGGACGAGGACGGCTCGACGGTCCATCTCGTACGGCCGGGGGCCGACGCCCCGGTCGAGATCTACCGGCACCGGGAGTCGGCCGGCGTCGGCGACCTGTCGTACGACGGCTCGCTGATCGCGATCGAGCACACCGAGCACGGCGACGCGATGCACTCGGCGCTGCGCGTGCTGCGCGCCTCGGACGCGGGCGTGGTGGCCGAGCTCGACGACACCAAGGGCGGCACGGAGGAGCTGGGGCTCACGGTCCTCGGCTTCGCGCCGCTGGCCGGGGACACCCGGCTGCTCGTCGGCCACCAGCGGCGCGGCCGCTGGGAGCCGATGCTGTGGGACGTGGCGACGGGCACCGAGACGGACCTGCGACTCGATCTGCCGGGCGACGTGTCGGCGGAGTGGTACCCGGACGGGTCGGGGCTGCTGATCGTGCACGGCTTCGAGGCCCGCAGCGAGCTGTGGCGGTACGAGATCGCGACCGGCGCCCTGGTGCGGGTGGAGACCCCGGCCGGTTCGGTGTCGAGCGCGACGGCCCGGCCCGACGGGTCCGTGGAGTACCTGTGGTCCTCGGCCGCCGAGCCGCCGGTGGTGCGCTCCACGGCCGGCGGCGTCGTCCTGGACCCCCCGGGCCCGAAGGCGCCGCCGTCGGTGCCGGTGGAGGACGTGTGGGTGGAGGGGCCCGGCGGCAGGGTCCACGCGCTCGTGCAGCGCCCGGCGGAGGGAGAGGGCCCCTTCCCGACGGTCTTCGAGGTGCACGGCGGGCCCACCTGGCACGACAGCGACGCCTTCGCCTCGGGCCCGGCGGCCTGGGTGGACCACGGGTACGCGGTGGTGCGGGTCAACTACCGGGGCTCCACGGGGTACGGCCGGGAGTGGACGGACGCGCTGAAGCACCGGGTCGGTCTGATCGAGCTGGAGGACATCGCGGCGGTCCGCGCCTGGGCTGTGGCGAGCGGCCTCGCGGACCCGGAGCGCCTGGTCCTCTCCGGCGGCTCCTGGGGCGGGTACCTGACGCTGCTCGGTCTGGGCACCCAGCCGGACGACTGGGCGGTGGGTCTCGCGGCGGTGCCCGTCGCGGACTACGTCACGGCGTACGAGGACGAGATGGAGGCCCTCAAGGCGATGGACCGGACGCTCCTGGGCGGCTCCCCGGAGGAGGTGCCCGAGCGGTACGCGGCCTCGTCGCCGCTGACGTACGTGGACGCGGTGAAGGCCCCGGTGCACCTGACGGCCGGCGTCAACGACCCGCGCTGCCCGATCCGGCAGATCGACAACTACGTCGACCGGCTCGCGGCCCGGGGCGCGGTCCACGAGGTGTACCGGTACGACGCGGGCCACGGCTCGCTCGTGGTGGAGGAGCGGATCAAGCAGGTCGCCCTGGACCTGGACTTCGCGGCGAGACACCTGGGGACCCGGGCTGCGGGAGCCTGAGTCCGCTTGCGTACCGTGGGGGGCGTGTACCGGTTCCTGATGACGCCCCGCTGGTGGGGGATCAACGTCTTCGTCCTCCTCGCGATCCCGTTCTGCGTGTTCATGGGGACGTGGCAGCTCGGCAAGTTCGAGGACCGCGTCGAGTCCCACCGGGAGGCCGAGGAGCGTCCCGCCGCGAGCTCGCTGAAGGCCGAGGCGCTGGACTCGCTGCTGCCGGTCGACAAGGAGACCTCGGGCCGCTCGGCCCGGGCGCGCGGCCGGTTCGGGGAGCAGTTCCTCGTGCCGGACCGCGAGCTGGACGGCCGGACCGGCTCGTACGTGCTGACGCTCCTGAAGACCGACGGCGGCCGGTCGCTGCCGGTGGTCCGGGGCTGGCTCCCCACGGGCGCGAAGGCCCCCGCCCCGCCGTCCGGCGAGGTGACGGTGGTGGGTGCGCTCCAGGCCTCGGAGAACCCGGGCACGAAGGGCGTCCACACGGCGGGCGGGCTGCCGGAGGGGCAGCTAGGGATGATCAGCGCGGCGTCCCTGGTGAACGTGGTCACGGACGACGTCTACGACGCCTGGATCACCCTCGCGGACTCCCCCGCCGGGCTCACGCCGGTCCCGGCGGCGGCCGCGGCGGGCACGGGTCTGGACGCGAAGGCCTTCCAGAACCTGGGCTACACGGCGGAGTGGTTCGTCTTCGCGGGCTTCGTCGTCTTCATGTGGTTTCGCCTCGTGCGCCGCGAGGTGGAGGCCTCCCGCGACGAGGCGCTGGGCCTGTAGGACGCGACCCGTCCGACGCGGGCCCGTTCGGTGCCGGGCCGTTCGAGACGCGACCCGTCCGACGCGGGCCCGTTCGGTGCCGGGCCGTTCGATACGCAGCCCGCCCGACGCCGGGCCGTCCGACGCCGGGCCGTCCGAGAAGCAGCCCGTCCGACACTGACCCGTTCGAGACGTAGCCCGTTCGACGCGGGCCCGTGGGACTCCCCGGTCCCACAGGCCGTGCGGCAGTGCCTCAGAAGGCGGACAGGACTCCGGTGCGGTAGATGGTGCCGGCGCAGGCGTTCGGGATGACGGCCGAGGCCGTGGGGCCGCCCGGCGCCGCGGTGTGGTTGACGACGACGCTGCCGTCCGCCGGGGCGCCGTCCTCGTGGACCAGCTGGGGTGCCGCGCCGGCGCCCTCCTCGGAGCCCGTGCCGGCGCCCGGTCCGGTGCCGGTGCCGCCGGAGTCGGTGCTCGCGCTCGGGTCGGGGTTGCCCGTACCGCCCGACGAGGTGGCCGTCGGGGTCGGCGTGACCGGGGGCTCGGTCGGGGTGGTCGGCGTGGGGGTCGGAGTGGTGCCGGTCGTCGGGCAGGTCTCGCTCGGCACCCAGACGAACTTCACCTCGTAGCTGCCCTTCGGCTTCAGGACGAGCGCGGAGACCTCCTGCGAGGGGTCGGGCAGTCCGCTGCCGCCGTCCCCCGCGGTGTGCCGGACCACCGAGATCAGCGCCGGGTCGGCCGCCCCGCGGGCCTCGAAGCCGACGACGCCCGCGTCGGCCACGGCGCAGTCCTGTCCGGAGGCGTTGGCGATACGGAAGGTGCCGTGGACCTTGCCCTCGGTGTCGGCCCCTTCGGCTCCCTCCCGGGTGACTACGAGCTGGTCGGCGGCGCACCGCGGGGCGGAGTCGGGGCCGGCGCCGAGCGTCGCCCGCGGGTCGCCGCCGGAGGCGTCGGCTACGGGGCGGGGCGGCTTGCCGGAGGTGCCGTCGGCCGCGCCGGGGCTGGGCGAGGCGGTGCTCGCGGGGGCCGTGGAGCTCTTGCCGCCCTCGATGCCGGTCTCGGTGCCGGTGCCGCCCTGGGCCTGTTCGCCGTGCCCGGCGTTCACGGGGTGGGCGGCGGAGACGCCGCCGGACGCGGCGACGTGCACGAAGGCGGGGACGGCGGTGCCGATGAGGACGGCGGCGGCCGCGGCGCCGACGACGGCCTGCCGCTTGCGGGCGCGCCGCGCGGGCACGGCCCGGCGCAGGTGCTCGAGCGAGCCGGGGGAGGGCTCCATGCCGGCCACGGCGTCCTGGAACAGCCGTCGCAGCGCGAGCTCGTCGTCGCCCTCGCCGGGCCCGGGCTCGATCTTCACCATGCGCTGTCCACTCAGCTCGTCACGTACATCCAGGGCGTCAGGCTGCTTCTCACCGGCGTCGCCGTCCTCGCGCACCGTCTCGGCGGCATGCCTCTCGGGGACGTCGTCGCCGTCACGGTCCTCGTGGGCCACGCCGTCCCCGCCGGGTGCCTCGCTCATGTCGTCGCTCCCATCGCGACGCGCAGCGCCGCGATGCCCCGCGAACCGTACGCCTTCACCGAGCCCAGGGAGATCCCGAGCGTCTCGGCGACCTGGACCTCGGTCATGTCGGAGAAGTACCGCAGGGCGAGCACCTCGCGCTGGCGCCGCTGGAGGCCGCGCATGGCCTTGATCAGGTCCTCGCGCTCCAGCTGCTCGTACGCCCCCTCCTCCGCGCTGGCCATGTCCGGCATCGGCTTGGACAGCAGCTTCAGGCCGAGTATGCGGCGGCGCAGCGCGGACCGGGAGAGGTTGACCACGGTCTGGCGCAGGTAGGCGAGGGTCTTCTCGGGCTCACGGACCCGCTTGCGGGCCGAGTGCACGCGGATGAAGGCCTCCTGGACGACGTCCTCGCAGGAGGCCGTGTCGTCGAGGAGCAGCGCGGCGAGACCGAGCAGCGAGCGGTAGTGGGCCCGGTAGGTCTCGGTCAGGTGGTCGACGGTGGTGCCGGCCGCCGGGACGGCCTCGGCGCTCCTGCGGGGCGACGGGATGCCGTCGACGCCGCGCGTGTGGGATCCGGTGGGCACGGGGGCGATCACCGGCATGCCGCCGAGTGCGCGCGGGCGCCGGAGCGGGCGGACCGCCGTGCCGCGCACGGGTACGACGGCACTGCTCCGCACGGGGAGCACCGCCGTGCCGCCGCGCAGCGGGGCGATGGTCGCGATGTCGAGTACCTCTGCCACGCCTGTTGGACACGTTTCCCCCCGACAGGGTTGTACGCGTACGCCACCCTTTTCGACGGTGACTTGTTCGTCCTCATGCGTAACCGTTCTCCCCCGATGCCCCGCTTCCGGCGTGTCCCGCGCCACACGGTCGTGGGTGCACGCAGAGACGCGCCCCGCCCAACTCTGGTTGCAGTACGGGGGAAGTGCATCGTCAACCACCGCATCACCGCAGTTCAAGAGGGATCTGACGCCTTTTTGCTCACAGGTCGTTCACAGATCCCACAAATCCGTGACAAGCGATTCCGCGATCTGAAGCGCGTTCAGGGCGGCGCCCTTGCGGAGGTTGTCGGCGCAGACGAAGAAGTCGAGCGCGCGCTCGTCGTCGAGGGAGCGCCGGACCCGGCCGACCCAGGCGGGGTCGGTACCGACGACGTCGGCGGGGGTGGGGAAGTCGCCCGCGGCCGGGTCGTCGTAGAGCACGACCCCGGGGGAGGTCGCCAGGACCTCGTGGGCGCGTGCGACGGGGACGGGGTGTTCGAATCGGGCGTGCACGGAGACGGAGTGCCCGGTCAGGACGGGGACGCGCACGCAGGTGGCGGCGACCCGGAGGCCGGGCAGGCCGAGGACGCGCCGGGTCTCGTCCCGTACGCGTTCCTCCTCGCTGGAGGCCCCGTCGGCGCCGGGGGCGCCCGACCAGGGCAGGACGTTGAGCGCGAGGGGGCCGGGGAAGGGTCCGGTGTTCTCGCCGACGGTCCGCCGTACGTCTCCGGGGTGGGTGCCCAGGTCGCCGCCGCCGGCCACCAGGCCGAGCTGGGCGCGGAGCGCGTCGACCCCGGCCTGTCCGGCGCCGGCGCCGCTGGCGGCCTGCTGGGCGGTGACGACGAGTTCGGCGAGCCCGAACTCGGCGTGCAGGGCGCCCACGGCGACGATCAGCGCGAGGGTGGTGGAGCCGGGTCCGGCGACGATGCCCCGGGGGCGTACCCGTGCGGCGTGCGCGTTGAGTTCGGGGACCACGAGGGGGACGTCGGGGTCGGCGCGGAAGGCCGCGGAGGTGTCCACGACGACGGCGCCCTTGGAGACGGCGATCGGCGCCCAGCGGGCGGCGACGTCCTCCGGCACCAGGAAGAGCGCCAGGTCGACGCCCTCGAACACGTCCTCGCCGAGTGCGAGGATCTCGCACTCCTCCCCGCGCACGGCGGCCTTGGAGCCGGCCGAGCGCGGGGAGGAGACGAGGCGGATCTCGCCCCAGACGTCCGCGTGGTGCGTGAGCATCTGGAGCATCACCGAGCCGACCGCCCCGGTCGCTCCCACGACCGCGAGCGTCGGCTTCGGGGTCATCGGCCGGTGCCTCCGTAGACGACGGCCTCGTCCGAGTCGCTGTCCAGACCGAAGGCGGTGTGGACGGCGCGCACGGCCTCGTTGACGTCGTCGGCGCGGGTGACGACCGAGATGCGGATCTCGGAGGTCGAGATCAGCTCGATGTTCACGCCCGCGTCGGACAGCGCCTTGAAGAAGTCGGCGGTGACGCCCGGATTGGTCTTCATCCCCGCGCCGACCAGGGAGATCTTGCCGATCTGGTCGTCGTAGCGCAGCGAGTCGAAACCGATCGCGTCCTTCGCCTTCTCCAGCTCGTCGATGGCCTTGCGGCCCTCGGCCTTGGGGAGGGTGAAGGAGATGTCCGTGAGCCCGGTGGAGGCCGCGGACACGTTCTGCACGATCATGTCGATGTTGATCTCGGCGTCCGCGACGGCGCGGAAGATGGCCGCGGCCTCGCCCGGCTTGTCCGGCACCCCGACGACGGTGATCTTCGCCTCGGAGGTGTCGTGGGCGACACCCGAGATGATGGCCTGCTCCACCTTCTGGGCTCCTTGCGGTTCGTTGCTGACCCAGGTGCCCTGCAGCCCCGAGAAGGACGAGCGCACGTGGATCGGGATGTTGTAACGGCGTGCGTACTCGACGCAGCGGTGCAGCAGCACCTTGGAGCCGGAGGCGGCGAGCTCCAGCATGTCCTCGAAGGAGATCCAGTCGATCTTCTTCGCCTTCTTCACCACACGCGGGTCGGCCGTGAACACGCCGTCGACGTCGGTGTAGATCTCGCAGACCTCGGCGTCCAGGGCCGCGGCGAGCGCCACGGCGGTGGTGTCGGAACCGCCGCGCCCGAGCGTGGTGATGTCCTTCTTGTCCTGGCTGACGCCCTGGAAGCCGGCGACGATGGCGATGTTGCCCTCGTCGAGGGCGGTGCGGATCCGGCCCGGCGTGACATCGATGATGCGCGCTTTGTTGTGGACCGAGTCGGTGATGACGCCTGCCTGGCTGCCGGTGAACGACTGGGCCTCGTGGCCCAGGTTTTTGATCGCCATGGCCAGCAGGGCCATGGAGATCCGCTCTCCGGCGGTCAGCAGCATGTCGAACTCACGTCCGGCAGGCATCGGGGATACCTGCTCGGCGAGATCGATCAGCTCGTCCGTCGTGTCGCCCATCGCGGAGACCACGACGACGACCTGATGGCCGTCCTTCTTGGTGTCCACGATCCGCTTGGCGACGCGCTTGATGCCTTCGGCATCGGCAACGGAGGAGCCTCCGTACTTCTGCACGACAAGGCCCACGTGCGCTCCTCGCTCAGTCTGTGCCGCAGCCGGCGCTGCGATCGGCTCAGTCTATCGAGGGACCCGGAAACGCCACCGTGATATCGCATGGTGAGACGCACGGCTCAGAGAATGATCACTCCATGCCTGTCGGTGATCGGTCGGTGATCTGTCGGTGGCCTCCGCCACGGTGGGACCACGGACCACGGGCCACGGACCACGGGCCACGGGCCACGGATCACGGATCACAGACCACGGAGAGCAGAGGAGACGATCATGGACCAGACCCTGGTGACCCGGATGCGCACCTACCTGGACGCGGGACTCGCCATGGACGTCGAGGCACTGGACGCGCTGTACGACCCCGCCTTCGAGAACGTCCGCTGCGACGAGGAGGGCCTGACCGTGACCCTCACGAAGGACATGTTCATGAACCGGTTCCGCGCCCTGAAGGCGCAGGGCCAGAACGTCGGGGAGTCCGCCGACGACGCGACCTTCCTCGCGACCGGCGCGTTCGGCGCGTACGGCTGGATCGTCGTGCACCGGGTGAAGGACGGCCTGCCCGTCCTCTACACCTTCGTCTGGCAGCGCGACCCCCAGGGCGGCTGGGGGACGCTGCTGCGCGAGTTCACGTACGAGAAGGACATCAGCCACCTCGTACGGCTCGTGGAGCGGGCTACTTCCTGAGCGGACGGCCCCGCAGCCCCAGCGGCGTCGCGATCTCCTCCAGCATCACGCGGCCCGCCTCCTCCGCGAGGTCGTCCTCGGTGAGGTCCTCGTCGGTGTCGAGGCCGTCGAGGGCCGCGAGGGGCTGGTCGAGGCGGACGTGGGCGACGAGGGACTGGAGGGCGCGGAGGGTGGCCGAGGCGGTGGGGCCCCAGTTGGAGAAGTACGAGAACTGCCACCACCACAGCGCCTCGCTGGTGCGGCCCGCGCGGTAGTGGGCGAGGCCGTGGCGCAGGTCGGTGACGATGTCGGCGAGGTTGTCGGAGATCCGGGCCGGGACGGGGGCCTTGCGCGGCTCGTACGGGTCGAAGACCTCGGAGAAGACGTCGACCGGGTCCAGCATGACGGCGAACCGCTCGCGGAGCTCGTCGACGTCCGGCTCGGGGCCCGTGTCCGGCTCGTACCGCTCGTCCGGGACGATGTCCTCGTGCGCGCCGAGCCGGCCGCCCGCCAGGAGCAGCTGGGAGATCTCCAGGAGCAGGAAGGGCACGGCACTGTCCGGCTCGTCACCCTTGGCGACCTCGGTCGTCGCGACGATGAAGCTCTCGATCGAGTCGGCGATCTGGACCGCGAAGTCGTCCGGATCCTGCGTGACGGAGTGCAGTGTGGCGTCAGACATCGAGCAGCCTCCCTGAGAGCACGCGGGCGAGCGCGCCGGCCCTGTCGTCATACATCTAGCAGCCTCCGCCCCTCGAAGGCACGGCCGAGGGTCACCTCGTCGGCGTACTCCAGGTCGCCGCCGACCGGGAGTCCGCTGGCGAGCCGGGTGACCTTCAGCCCCATGGGCTTGATCATCCGCGCCAGGTACGTCGCGGTGGCCTCGCCCTCCAGGTTCGGGTCGGTCGCGAGGATCAGCTCGGTGACGGTGCCGTCCGCGAGGCGCGCGAGCAGCTCGCGGATGCGCAGGTCGTCCGGGCCGACGCCCTCGATCGGGCTGATCGCGCCGCCGAGGACGTGGTACCGGCCGCGGAACTCGCGGGTCCGCTCGATCGCCACGACGTCCTTGGGCTCCTCGACCACGCAGATGACGGTCAGGTCGCGGCGCGGGTCGCGGCAGATGTTGCACTGCTCCTGCTGCGCCACGTTCCCGCAGACCGCGCAGAACCTGACCTTCTCCTTGACCTCGAGCAGCGCGTTCGCGAGGCGGCGGACGTCCGTGGGCTCCGCCTGGAGGATGTGGAAGGCGATCCGCTGCGCGCTCTTGGGACCGACGCCGGGCAGCCTGCCCAGTTCGTCGATGAGGTCCTGAACCACGCCTTCGTACACCGGAACGCCCTTCTCGGAAGTGCTTGATTCTTACGGTAGTGGCTGGAAGCGAGCCTTAGAAGGGGCTCAGAAGCCCAGGCCCGGCATCCCGCCCATGCCCTGCGCCAGCGGGCCGAGCTTGGCCTGCTGGAGCTGCTGCGCGTTGTCGTTGGCGGCCTGCACGGCGGCGACGATCAGGTCGGCGAGCGTCTCGGTGTCCTCGGGGTCGACGGCCTTGGGGTCGATGACCAGGCCGCGCAGCTCGCCGGAGCCGGTGACGGTGGCCTTGACCAGGCCGCCGCCCGCCTGGCCGTCGACCTCGGTCGCCGCGAGCTCTGCCTGGGCCCGGGCGAGGTCCTGCTGCATCTTCTGGGCCTGCTGCAGGAGCTGCTGCATGTTGGGCTGGCCGCCACCGGGGATCACGGTCACTCCTCAGGTCGATTACGTCGGTATGCCGAGCCTACGTGTTCCTCGACCGGGGCGCCGACGCAACTCTTTCGAGTGAGAAACTGCGGGCTCCTCTACCTGATCAACACCCTCTTGCGGGCGGAAATCCCGGGATTCCGGGCCCATCGCCCACCATTCGGCGGTAGGAAGGGCAGGCACCACGTGCACCGCATGTCACAGAAGGACATGAGCGCTGAGCTGAACAGAGGAGTCCCCCGGTGAGCCAGCAGCCGGAGATGCAGCCGCCGGGGCCCCCCGGGGGAGACGCCACCCGCGATCTGACCGGTACGCCGTTCCCCCTGGGCGACTGGGGCGAGCCGGCCGAACGGCTCGACGAGCTGTACCGCTGGGTCGAGACGAACGCGCTGCGCACCGCCGAGTGGTACCTCTCCGACCGCGTCTGGAAGCGCCGCTGCGCCCGGATCCTGCGGATCGGCACGGCCGTGGGGGCGATCGCGGGCGCCGCGCTCCCGCTGCTCGACCTGACCGGGGTCGCCGGGTCCGTCGCGAGCTGGGGCTATCTGTCCCTGCTGCTCGGTGCGGCCTGCATGGCCTGCGACCGGTACTTCGGGCTGACGTCCGGCTGGATAAGGGACGTGGCGACGGCGCAGGCCGTGCAGCGCCGGCTCCAGGCGCTCCAGTTCGACTGGGCCTCGGAGAGCGTCCGGGAGGTCCTGGGCCCCACGGAGGGCACGGCGAGCGAGGCGGCCGAGCGCTGTCTCGGCGTGCTGCGCCGCTTCTCGGAGGACGTGACGGAGCTGGTACGGGCGGAGACCACGGACTGGATGGTCGAGTTCCGCTCGGGTCCGGCGCCGCTGGCGCTCCAGTCGGTCGGCGTGGTCCCGGCCAGGGCGGAGATCCCCCACCCCTCGGGCCGCTTCCCGCTGCCGCCGGGTACCAGACCGAACATGCCGCGCCAGCGGCCCCCGGAGGCCCGCTAGGACCGGCCCGGAGACCCGCCAGGACCAGCCCGGGGGCCCGCCAAGGCCGGCCCCCGGGGCCCGGAGGCCCGCTGACGCGGGCCGCTCTCCGGGGACCGGAAGGCCTCAGCTCAGGATGATCATCGAGCCCTGGGCGAGGCTCCGGGTCGCCGCCGCGTGCAGCCCCAGCCACACGTGCCGCTCCCGCGCGAAGGGATGGTCCTCGTACGGGACGGCCGCGGCCGGCTCCTCCAGGGTGGTGGGCCGCTCCGGCGGCTGCGGGGCCGCCGGCGGGTTCGCCGGGTCGATGCCGATCGAGGGCGCCACGAACTCCAGCTCCCGGAGCAGCCCGTACGAGGAGCCGAGCGGCCCGCCGCCTTCGAGGAGCTCGTCGCTGGCGAGCGGCACCGGGAAGTCCACCGGCACGTAGGCGCCGGCGTGGTCGTAGTGCCAGACCAGGTGGGACTGCTGGGCGGTCGCCTCGAACATCTCCAGGAGCTGTTCGTAGTCCCCGCCGAGTTCGCCGACCGGCTCGACCGGCAGTCCGCACATCTGGAGCAGGTAGGCGCGGCGCAGGAAGTGCAGGGCCTCGTAGTCGAATCCTGCGACCGGGGCGACGTCGCCGGAGAGCCCCGGCATGTACGCGTAGACGGGCACGGTCGGCAGGCCCGAGGCGCTCAGCACGGCGTCGTAGGCGGCTATCTCTTCGGCGAAGGGATTGTCGGGGCTGTGGCACAGCACGTCGACGAGGGGGACCAGCCACAGGTCACAGGCCAAGGGAGGCTCGCTCTCCGTCAATTGCAGGGACGGCCAGGGTAGTCGGCTCGGCCGACGACGCCCACCCGCTGACCACCTGCCCCCGGAGACCCGGCCTCAACCCGACGGCAGGTCAGCGGGCCCGCGCCTCCAGGCGGTCCGCCCACTCCAGGGAGTGCGCGTTGTAGTCCCGTACGACCTGGACGGCGGCCTCCGCGTCGCCGCGGGTGATCGCGTCGACCAGCTCCACGTGTCCGCTCCACAGCCAGCCGAGGACGTCCCGCTCGGAGCGCAGGTAGGGCACGGAGAAGACCCAGGCCTGGACGCGGAGCCGGTGCAGGAAGTCGGCGATGTGGTCGTTGGCGGAGACGAGCCGTCCCAGCTCGCGCCAGTAGCGGATGTCGTAGCCGATGAGGATGTCGAGGTCCCCGGCGCGGGCGGCGCGGGCGGCGGCCTCGCCCCGGCGCCGTATGGAGACGAGCGCGACCCCGAGGTTGTGGTCGGGTTCCGGGGGCACGGTCCCCGGCGCGTGGCGGCGGAAGATGCCGTCGACGACGAGCATCCGGGCCTCGACCATGTCCCGGTAGTCGGCGATCGAGTACTGGTGGACGCGGAAGCCGCGGTGCTGGTCGGAGTCGAGGAGGCCCTGCGCGCAGAGGTCGACGAGGGCCTCGCGGACGGGCGTCGCGGAGACCCCGTACTGCTCGGCGATCTGCTTGACGGTGAACTCCTCGCCCGGCTGGAGACGGCCTGCGAGCACTTCGTCACGCAGCGCGTCCGCAATCTGCTGTCGCAAGGTGTTGCGCGTGACAGCTCCGCTCGCGGGCATGGGTCGGCCCCCTCCGTCCGGTTTCGGACACCCTAGTCCAGGCGGAGGGGCCTCCTCGTTTCGCGGTCAGGCGGTGTGTTCGTCGGCCACCGAGAGGGCCGCGTCGAGGGCCGCGAGACCCTCCTTGACCTCCGCCTCGGAGGCGTTGCAGGCGGGAACGGCGTGGGTGCGGTTCATGTTGATGAAGGGCCACAGGCCGTTCTTCTTCGCCGCGGCGCCGAACGCGGCCATCGGCGCGTTGGCCTCGCCCGCCGCGTTGTACGGGACGAGCGGCTCGCGGGTCTCCTTGTTCTTGACCAGGTCGAGCGCCCAGAAGACGCCCATGCCGCGGACCTCGCCGACGGACGGGTGGCGCTCGGCGAGCTCGCGCAGGCCGGGGCCGAGGACGTTCTCGCCGAGGTGGGCGGCGTGCTCGACGACCTTCTCGTCGGCCATCACGTTGATGGTGGCGACGGCGGCGGCGCAGGCCAGCGGGTGACCGGAGTAGGTCAGGCCGCCGGGGTAGGGCCGCTTGTCGAAGGTGGCGGCGATCTCGGCGTTGATGGCGACGCCGCCGAGCGGCACGTAGCCGGAGTTGACGCCCTTGGCGAAGGTCATCAGGTCGGGCACGACGTCGAAGTGCTCGGCGGCGAACCACTTGCCGGTGCGGCCGAAGCCGGCCATGACCTCGTCGAGGACGAAGACGATGCCGTACTTGTCGCAGATCTCGCGGACGCCGGCCAGGTAGCCGGGCGGCGGGGTCATGATGCCGGCGGTGCCGGGCACGGTCTCCAGGATGATCGCGGCGATCGTCGCCGGACCCTCGAAGGCGATCGTGTCCTCCAGGTGCTGGAGGGCCCGCGCGCTCTCCTCCGCCTCGGTGGTGGCGTAGAAGGGCGAGCGGTACAGGAACGGCGCCCAGAAGCGCACGACGCCCGCGGAGCCGGTGTCGGAGGCCCAGCGGCGCGGGTCACCGGTCAGGTTGATCGCGGTGGAGGTCGCGCCGTGGTACGAGCGGAAGGCCGAGAGCACCTTGTGGCGGCCCGTGTGCAGGCGGGCCATGCGGACGGCGTTCTCGACGGCCTCGGCGCCGCCGTTGGTGAAGAAGATCTTGTCCAGGTCGCCCGGGGTGCGCTCGGCGATGAGGCGTGCGGCCTCGGAGCGGACGTCCACGGCGAAGGCGGGCGCGAAGGTCGCGAGCTTCCCGGCCTGCTCCTGGATGGCGGCGACGACCTTGGGGTGCTGGTAGCCGATGTTGGTGTAGACGAGGCCGCTGGTGAAGTCGAGGTAGCGGTTGCCGTCGTAGTCCCAGAAGTACGAACCCTCCGCGCCGGCGACGGCGAGCGGGTCGATCAGTCCCTGTGCGGACCAGGAGTGGAAGACGTGCGCGCGGTCGGCGGCCTTGACGGCCGCGCCGGCCTGAGGATCGGGTTCGACATGAGGGGTCATGCGACCGAGGGTAAGGAACCGCAGGTGGGACCGGCCATGGCCATCTTGTCCACCGAGACCGGGGTGGACCCGACACGTTGCTGAGCCCCTGCTGGGCGGGCGTGCCGTCCCGGGTGCGGAGCGGCGCGCCTATGCTGCGCGGCATGTACACGCCCGGCCGTAGTGCCGCCACGACGTCGACCGGCTGGGGGATGCTCCTCAGTGCCGGGGCCGCCGTGGTCGCCTCCCTCGCGGGGATCTCCCCGTACCCGCCGCTCGTCGTCGAGTCGGCGCTCGCCGGACTCACCGTCCTCTTCGCCGCCGCCTGGGTCGTCGCCTCGTACCGGGCCTCCACCCGCTCCCGCGACCCGCTGGCCAAGCCGTACCGCGAGAGCCGCAGGCCGAACCCCGCCCTGCGGTACGTGTTCGGCTTCGGCCTCTCCTTCGCCACCGCCGCCGCCTTCCTGACGGCCTGCACCGTCGGCAGTGACTACGGACGCGAGACCGAGCGCCTGGAGCGCGTCGGGTACGACGAGTACGACGTCGGCGTCGTCCGCCTGGCGGGCGAGCCCGAGTTCCACGAGGCCGACGACGACCACGACGCGTACTACCTCACCGACCTCGTCCTGCGGATCCCGTACGCGTCCGGGCCGCGCGAGGTCACCGTCCGCGGCATGTACACCCGCTACGACCCGCCCGTGCCCGGCCGCACGCAGGTGGGGGTGTACTTCGCGCCCCGCGACCCGGAGGTGCCCGTCGTCGAGAACGGCGCGCGCGACCAGCGGGCGTACGGGTTCCTCTTCCTCGCGTTCTGGGGCGCGCCCTGGGTCCTGGTCGCGGGCGCGATCCTGACGGGCTGCATGGACGCCGACGAGCTGCACGGGCTGCGCCGTTTCGAGCCCGAGGTCCACCTGCCCGCCCTCGGCATCCTCCTGACGGGCCTGGTGCTGCTCCTGCCGGTGGCCCTGGACTTCGAGGTCGCGGGCCACGACCGCGCCCCCGCCCTCCTCGCCGCCCTGACCCCGGCCCTGGCCTTCACCTGGCTGGTCAAGCGGGGCTGAAACGGACGGGTCACCAGCAGGTGACCTGCCGGACGTAGACGCACTCGTGGCGGGGCGGGACGAGGTGGCCCACAGCGACCGGCCGGAAGGCGCCGTCGTCCACCTCCGGGACTCCAAGGTCCAGGACGGCCCCACGTTCGCCGTGGAGCCGTCCTCCTGGAGCGCCTTCCTCGCCTACGCGGCCAGCTGAACCGCCAGTTCCTTCGCCAGGGACTCCGCCGTCGCGAACGACTCGGCGCGGGAGGCCTCGTACAGCGGGACCAGTTCGGCCATCGCCGGGACGTGCGGGGCGGCGGTCAGCTCGGGGACGATGAAGGTGACGTCCAGACCGAAGCCCTTGCCGAGGGCCAGCCGCAGGTAGTCCTCGACGTAGTCGTTGCCGTGCATCGGCGTGCCCTCGCGGTACGAGCCGCCACGGCTGGCGACGACGACGGCGCGCTTGCCGGCGAGCGTGGGCTTCTCGGCCATCGCGGTGCGGCCCCCGAGGAAGACGTGGTCGATCCACGCCTTCAGCGTGGAGGGGATCGCGTAGTTGTACATCGGGGCGCCGAGCAGGATCACGTCCGCCTGCTCGGCCTCCTCGATCAGCCGCTTCCGCAGCGCGGACG
>NZ_MWIG01000136.1:36367-36644 GCF_002156145.1 Streptomyces sp. NRRL B-24572
CGCCGCCGAAGGACGTGTCGATGTGGAGCAGCGTGGCCATGGGGATCGTCTCCTGAGTCGCAGGGGCTGGTGAGAGAGATCCTGTTTCCTCAACCAAAGTTGAGGTCCAGTCCTCACCGGCCCCTGTGACCCGGATCACCCTCAGATCATCAGGATGATCCGGCCCGGCTCGCGGAGAGCCTGCGGAAGGTGGCGGACCGGGAGCTGATCACCCGGGTGGCGGACGTGATGCCCCTGGAGGAGGTCGCGGAGGCGCACCGCAGGGCGGAGGCGGGAC
>NZ_MWIG01000137.1:0-5907 GCF_002156145.1 Streptomyces sp. NRRL B-24572
CCCGTGAACCGGCCCCCGCCCCTACCATCCCGTCCATGTCGATCACTCCGTCCATGCCCGTCGTCCAGGGCTCCAAGAAGGCCTCCCTCCAACTCGAGGGCGACGCGCTGCTCCTCAGCCGCCCGCACGAGGAGGCGCGCATCCCGCTGGCGGCGGTCGAGCGGATCCGTACCGAGGGGCGGACGGTCACCGTCGAGCTGACGGCCCCGGCGGGAACCACGCGGTACGTGCACCGGATCACCGGGGTGAGCCAGGCGGCGGCCACGATGTTCGCCGAGACCGTGAACGCCGCCCTGCCCGGGACGCCCGGGCGGGACACGACGGCCGACGGGACCGCCCTCGTCGAGACGCGCGAGCTCCCCCTGAGCCGGCGGTCGAGGAAGCTGCGCCGCGTCATGTGGCTGTCGGCCGGCGCCTTCGGGCTGCTCGTCCTCTCGTGCGCGCTCGTCGCCGCCGCCGGGGAACCGGTCGCCGTGATCGCCCTCGTACCCGGAGGTCTCGTCCTGATCGCGGCCCTCGCCCTCGGCGCGAACGCGCTGGCCAACTGGTACCGCGAGTGGCGGCTGATCCGGCACGGCATCACGACCTTCGCCGCCGAGGTGCCGGACAGGCCGGGGATGTACCTCTACACGGACCCGGCGGGCCTGATCCGCCACGTGTTCACCTGGGCGGGCGGCATCGCGGTCAAGGTCAGCTACGACCCCGTCGACCCGGGGAACGTCGTCCTCCCGAGGGCCGCCCTGTTCCGGCGCGGGGAGCTCGCGCTCGGCCTGTTCTGCACCGTCCTCGCGCTCGCCGGCCTGGCGGGCACGGTCGCATGGGCCGTCATCGGGTTCCTCCACCCCGAGTCGATCGCCGATGCCTTCTAGTTCCACTTATGGAAGTCATAAGTTCGCCTTATGAGCCCATAGACCGGGGGTGGGTACCACCCCGCGCGAAGAGGTATTTAGGGTGGCCTAAGTGTCGGCGGCTTCGCCGCCACGTCGCTTGCGAAGGGAACCCAGTCATGCCCCGCCCCCTCCGGGTCGCGATCGTCGGCGCCGGCCCCGCCGGAATCTACGCCGCCGATGCGCTGCTGAAGTCCGAGGCCGCCGCCGAGCCGGGCGTGTCGATCGACCTCTTCGAGCGGATGCCCGCGCCCTTCGGCCTCATCCGCTACGGCGTCGCCCCCGACCACCCGCGCATCAAGGGCATCATCACCGCCCTCCACCAGGTCCTCGACAAGCCGCAGGTCCGCCTCTTCGGCAACGTGAACTACGGCACCGACGTCCACCTCGACGACCTGCGCTCCTTCTACGACGCGGTGGTCTTCTCCACCGGCGCCATGTTCGACCGCGAGCTGAAGATCCCCGGCGTGGAGCTGGACGGCTCGTACGGCGCCGCCGACTTCGCGTCCTGGTACGACGGCCACCCGGACGTGCCGCGGACCTGGCCCCTGAAGGCCGAGAAGGTCGCCGTCCTCGGCGTCGGCAACGTCGCCCTCGACATCGCGCGCATCCTCGCCAAGACGGCGGACGAGCTGCTCCCGACCGAGATCCCGGCGAACGTCTACGAGGGCCTCAAGGCCAACAAGGCCGTCGAGATCCACGTCTTCGGCCGCCGCGGCCCGGCGCAGGCGAAGTTCAGCCCGATGGAGCTGCGCGAGCTCGACCACTCGCCGAACATCGAGGTCATCGTCAACCCCGAGGACATCGACTACGACGAGGGCTCGATCGCCGAGCGCCGCAAGAACAAGCAGACCGACATGGTCGCCAAGACCCTGGAGAACTGGGCGATCCGCGACGTCGGCGACCGCCCGCACAAGCTCTTCCTGCACTTCTTCGAGTCCCCCGTCGAGATCCTCGGCGAGGACGGCCAGGTCGTCGGCCTGCGCACCGAGCGCACGGAGCTCGACGGCACGGGCAACGTCAAGGGCACCGGCACCACCACGGACTGGGACGTCCAGGCGGTCTACCGCGCGGTCGGCTACCTCTCCGACGAGCTGCCCAAGATCCCCTGGGACGCCGTCTCCGGCACCATCCCGGACGAGGGCGGCCGCGTGATCGAGGAGACCGGCGCGCACCTGGCCTCCACGTACTGCACCGGCTGGATCCGGCGCGGCCCCGTCGGCCTCATCGGCCACACCAAGGGCGACGCCAACGAGACCGTCGCGAACCTCCTGGACGACTTCGCGAACGGGCGCCTGCTCACCCCGGAGACCCCGGAGGAGGACGCGGTCGTGTCCTTCCTGGAGGGCAAGGGCGTCACGTACACGACGTGGGAGGGCTGGTACGCCCTCGACGCCGCCGAGAAGGCGCTCGGCGAGCCGCAGGGCCGCGAGCGCGTGAAGATCGTCGAGCGCGAGGACATGCTGCGCGCCAGCGGCGCGATCGGCTAGCGGCTCGCGGGGCCCTCACCCCTTCCCGGTCCTACGCTGAGAAGGACCCGGAAGAGGTGAGGGCCATGTCCGCACCCACGATCGACCGGATCGCGCGGGCGAGGACCGCGGCGGCGCGGGAGTCCTGGGCCGAGGCGTACGGACTGCTGCACGCCCACGACGCGCACCCCTCCCGCGCGCTGACCGCCGACGACCTGATGATCCTGGCCGACGCGGCCTGGTGGGCGGGCCACGTCGACGAGTCCGTCGCGGCCCGGCTGCGGGCACACGCGGCGTACGTGGCGGGCGGCGACCACCGGGGCGCGGGACTGGCCTCCTGGTGGCTGTCGTACGAGTACGAGGGCCTCGGGCGGCCCGCGGCGGCGGCCGGCTGGCTGCACCGGGCCCATCACCATCTGGACGACGAGCCGCCCTGCCCGGAGCAGTGCTTCCTCGCGTGGACCGACGCGGAGGAGGCCGCGGCCCGCGGCGACGGCGCGGTCGCCCTCGCCGCGGCCCGGCGCATGAACCGGCTCGCCGTCCGCTCCGGCAGCCCGGACCTCCTGGCCCTGAGCCGCCACGCCCAGGCCTCCGTCCTCCTCGCGGACGGCCGGCGCGCCGAGGCCCTCGCGCTCCTCGACGACGCGATGTCCGCGGTCACGGCCGGCGAACTGAGCGGGCTGTTCACGGGCTTGCTGTACCGCCTGGCACCACCCCTGTGCCTCAAGACGGCGGACCTCGCGCGGGCGGTGGAGTGGACGAACGCGGCGATGGAATGGTGCGAGCCGCCGTGGACGGGCACGGGCACCGGCCCGATGACCGTCCCCTCCGGCGAGAACCCCTTCCGCGGGGTGTGCCGGGCGCACCGGGTGGAGGTGCTCGACCTCCTCGGGGCGTGGGAGCTCGCGGAGTCGGAGGCGCGCCTCGCCTGCCGGGAGGTGCCGGTGGACCGCCTGGAGTCGGCGGCCGCCGCGTACTACGCCGCCGGGGACGTCCAGCGGCGCCAGGGCCGCCTGGGGGAGGCCGCCGCCTCGTACGCGCACGCCTACGAACTCGGCAGGATCCCGCAACCGGGGCTCGCGCTGCTGCGGCTCGCGCAGGGCCGGACCGACGCGGCCGTCGCGGGCCTCGACCTGGCGCTCGCCTGCCTGAGCGACCCCGCCCACGACCTCCTCGGCCGGGCCCGGCTGCTCGCCGCCCGCACCGAGGTGGCCCTCGCCGTCCGTGACGTGCCCGGGGCGGCGGGCGCGGCGGCGGAGCTGGAGGTCCTGGCCGGGGACGTACCGCTGCTCCGGGCGACGGCCGACACGGCGCGGGGCGCGGTGGCGCTGGCGGAGGCCCGGCCGGAACCCGGACTGCGGCTGCTTCGCCGGGCGCTCGCCGGCTGGCTGGAGCTGCGGGTGCCGTACGAGGCGGCGCGGGCACGGACGCTGCTCGCGGCGGCCCGCCGGGCGGTGGGCGACGAGGAGGCGGCCCGCCTGGAGCTGGGCACGGCGCGAGCGGTGTTCGAGCGGCTCGGGGCCGTGCCGGACGCCCGGCGGGCGGCGCTGCTGACGGGCGGGCCACGGCGGGCCTGACGGGTACCCGCTCCGCCGACGCGGCGCCGCGGTCGCTTCTCAGGGGCCGAGGGCCAGCGCGCCGATCGAGAGGGCACCTGCCAGGAAGAAGGCGGATGCGATCCGGCCGGCGCCCCTCGCGAAGCCCTCCTGGGACTTGCGCTCCTTGCGGACCGCCGCCCTCGTCCCCTGGTACACGATCTTCGCGTTGCGGGGGTGGTGGACCAGCGGGTAGGTGTCGCCGACCACGTGGACGGGCATGAGCGTCACGCCCGTCCCGTACTCGGCCTTCTCGCCGTTCGGCCCCCGGAACTCGTACCGGACGGCCGCGTAGCCCCTGTTGCCGAAGGGCGCCAGAGCGGCCAGGCGCGCCTCGACCAGCACGCCCGTCTCCTCGAGCTCCCTCATCCGCTTCGCCTCCTTCCGCGAGCCGGCCATCACCATCAGGCTGAAGACACAAGCCGGCACGGACACGACGGCGGAGACCACGAGCACCACGTTCACCATGTTCACAGGGCGGACGGTACGGCAACACAGGTCCTACGATCACCCCCATGCCGAACTCTTCGTCCATACCCGTCCTCCTGGGGGACGGGCACGCCGAACTCCGTTCCGAGGGCGAGGCGTTGCTGCTGCGCCGCCCCCACGAGGAGGTGCGCATCCCGCTGGCGGCGATCGCGCGGGTGCGCGCCGAAGGACGTGACGTCACCGTCGAGTTGACCGCGCCGGTCGGGGTCGAGGCGGCCTCGTACCGCATCGAGGACGTGAGCAGGGCCGCCGCCACCGCCTTCGCCGACGCCGTGAACGGCACGCTGCCCGACCGTACCCCCGGGGAGGAGGCGGTCGACGGCTCCGCCCTCGTCGTCGTCTCGGCCCTCGGCACCCCGGACACGGAGCGGGAGGACGACGAGGAGGAGCCGGACGAGAAGGCCGGAGCCGCCCTCACCCGGGTCCCGCTCGGCTTCGCCGTGCTGCTCGTCGTCCTCTCCGTGAGCGTCGGGGTCGCCGGGAAGGAGTTCGACCGGGCGGTCGCGGTGCTGATGCTCGGCTCCGTCGTCGGCGCGTTCGGCTTCTTCTCCTGGCTGGCGCTCTGGTCGGCCTGGGACGACTGGTACCTGCCCCGCCACGGCATCACCGTGGAGGCGAACCCGGTCCTCATCCAGGGCCGGGGCACCTACGCCTACACGGACACCACCGGCAGGGTCCGTCCCGTCGCCGCCCCCGACAAGGCCAGGGGCGAGACCATCAGGGTCGCCTACCACCCCCGGAAGCCGCAGATGGCGGTCGCCCACAAGGGGATCGGCTCCGCCGTCAAGACGCTGATCGGGGCCGCTTCCCTCCTGGCCGTGACGGCGCTCGCCGGCTGGGGCACGGCCGCCCTCGCGCTGCCCGCCTTCGGCGGATAGACGACAGGGCTTTACGGGACGGTACGGGCCGAGGCGAGGAGGCGGACCGTGTCCTCGGGGGCGAGCGCGAGCGCGTTGCCGACGGTGCCGAGGACCTCGGTCTCGGACGGGCTGTAGGCGCCGTCCGCGAGGGCGATCCGGGCGGCCTGGAGGAGGATCGACTCCCGCCCGGCGGGCGCCAGGTGCGGGGTGAGCGGCTCCAGGGCCTCGTGGAGCTCGATCGCGAGGAGCGCGCCCTCGGGGTTCACCTCGGGCATGAAGCGCCCGGTGTCCGCCTCCAGGGCCTCGACGAGGTCGACGAGCTGGACGGCCGTGCACTCGGCGTAGCCGGCGGACCGGACCGCGGTGACGGCCCGGTCGAGGACCTCGCGGGATTCGGTGCCGCCGGCCGCGAGGACGGCCAGGGCGACGGTGTGCACGGCGTCCCGCAGCATCGCGGAGAAGCGGCTCGTCGTCGGGTGGTCGAGCACCTCCGTACCGAAGTGCGTGTGACAGGCCGCGCACTCGACGACGGGGCCGGTACAGCCCCGGGGCAGGACGGGGACGCCCAGGACGGCGAACCTGCGGCGGCCGGTGCGCCGCCGGTAGT
>NZ_MWIG01000138.1:0-11807 GCF_002156145.1 Streptomyces sp. NRRL B-24572
CCGGCCACTGCATCACGTATCCACTGAGGGCCTCCCGCTCGGAGAAGGCGTCGCACAGGAACCTTCCGGGCACCTCGCGACCACGCAGCGGGACCACTTTCAGGCTCCAGGGGTCGCACGGCTGCGACAGCCGTGTCGTATACCGGGTCTTCCCGTCGTCGGCGGACAGGGTGTGCACGATCCGACCCTCGGCGACACCCGTCTTCTCCGGCGTCACCACATGGACCAACCCGTTGGCCACACGGACACGCAGGTGCGCCATGCCCCGCGCCGGAAGGTCATGTCGCCATCGCAGCTCGCCACTGGCGGCGTCGACCGCGACGATCCCGCCCGGCATCGTTGCGCCGTACACTCGTGTGCCGTCCGTCGTGGGTTTGCCGACCGTCCCGTCGGCCGACCGGGTCCAGAGAGAACGCCCGTTGGCGAGAGCGAACCCTGCCAGTCCGCCGTCCACCGCCGCGACGACAGTGCCCTTCACGACGACGGGCACGTCCGAGGTGACGTGCGCGGGGACGGCCCAGAGCACCCGCCCGTCTGATGCGTCGATCCGCGAGATTCGGGGAGCCTCGCCCTCGGTGCTGATGGACGCGCAGATGAGAGACGACTCGGAGTAGACGCACTGAGCGTTGCTCTGCTTTGCCGTCCAGGCGTGCCAGTTGCGAGGGCGGCGGGAAGGCGTGTCGGAGTAGGCATTGATGTTGCCTCCGTCGCCTCCGTATGTCGGTACGTACTCGTTCGCGGCGGCCATGACGGAGGCCGCGGGCAGAGTGGTCTTCGGACGGGGTGCCGGGACGGAGGCCGGCTTCTCCGTGGCCGTACGGGCCCCGGGGGTCTCGCGCCATGCGACGTACGCCCCCGTGCCCGCAGCTAGGGCCAACGCTGTCGTCAGGGCGACGAGGAGGGGGCGACGGCGCAGGCGGCGGGGGCTTGCCAGTCGGGCGGGAGCGGGTGCGCGGCCGCGACGGTACGCAGTCCCGGCCGCGCACCCCACTCCTCCTCCGGGGCCTTCCGGAACGCCGCCAGCAAGTCGTCCGGCCCCGGCCGTTCCCCCGGCTCCTTCGACAGGCACCACTGGACGATCTCCCGTACCGTCCCCGAGAGTTCCGCGATCTCCGGCGGCTCGTGGACGACGTTGTACGCCGTCATGTAGGGGCTGCCCGCGTCGAAGGGCCCCCGGCCCGTCGTCGCGTAGACGAGGACCGCGCCGAGCGAGAAGACGTCCGACGCCGGGGTGACCCGGTGCGGGGCCGAGAGCTGCTCCGGGGACATGTACGGGGGCGTGCCGAGGATCCGGCCGGTGACGGTCATCGTCTGGTGGTCGGGCGCGCGGGAGATGCCGAAGTCGATGACCCGGGGGCCGTCCTCGGTGAGCAGGACGTTGTCGGGCTTCAGGTCGCGGTGGATCACCCGTACCTGGTGAAGTTCCCGGAGCGCTTCGACGAGCCCCACCGCGAGGACCCGCAACTCGGCCCCGGACAGCGGGCCTTCCGACTCGACCCGGTCCCGGAGGGTGCGCCCGGGGACGTACGCCGTCGCCATCCACGGCCGCGCGGCATCCGGGTCCGCGTCCACGACGGGCGCGGTGAACGCGCCGCTGACCCGGCGCGCCGCCCGTACCTCCTGACGGAACCGGGTACGGAACTCCGCGTCCGCGGCGAACTGTTCGTGAACGATCTTCAGCGCCACCGGCCGCCCCGACTCGGCCCGGGCCAGGAACACCGTGCCCATGCCGCCGGAGCCCAGCCGGTCCAGGAGTGCGTAACCACCGATCTCACGTGGGTCGTTGTCCCGCAGTGCCACGTCGTTCCCGTCCCCCCGGCTCGTGTGCCGGAGAGCGTACCGGGTCAGCCGTACAGCGATCTGGCCAGGTACGGGGCCGTCCGGCTCTCCCGGGACGCGGCCACCTCGGCGGGCGGTCCGGCGGCGACCACGCGGCCGCCCTGGTCGCCGCCGCCGGGGCCGAGGTCGACGACCCAGTCGGCGGTGGCGACGACGTCCATGTCGTGCTCGACGACGACCACCGAGTGCCCGGCGTCCACGAGGCCGTGGAGCTGGCGCATCAGGACCTCGACGTCGGCCGGGTGCAGGCCGGTCGTCGGCTCGTCCAGGACGTAGAGGGTGTGGGCGCGGCGCGGCCGCTGGAGTTCGGAGGCGAGTTTGATGCGCTGCGCCTCGCCGCCGGACAGCTCGGTGGCCGGCTGACCGAGCCGTAGATAGCCGAGGCCCACGTCGAGGAGGGTGCGCAGGCTCCGGGCGGCGGCGGGGGTGCCGTCGAAGAAGGAGGCGGCGGACTCGACGGTCAGGTCGAGGACTTCGGCGATGGTGAGGCCGCGCAGCCGGACCTGGAGCGTCTCGGGGTTGTAGCGGGCGCCGTGGCAGTCGGGGCAGGGGGCGTACGTACTGGGCAGGAAGAGGAGTTCCACCGAGACGAAGCCCTCGCCCTGGCAGGTCTCGCAGCGGCCGCCGGGCACGTTGAAGGAGAAGCGGCCCGCCTTGTACCCGCGCGCCCCGGCCTCCTCGGTCTCCGTGAAGAGCTTGCGCACGACGTCGAAGAGGCCGGTGTACGTGGCCAGGTTGGAGCGCGGGGTACGGCCGATCGGGCGTTGATCCACCGTCACCAGGCGGCCCACCCCGGGTAGTTCCTCGCTCAGCGCGTCGACGAGCGTCGACTTTCCGGAGCCCGAGACGCCCGTCACGGCGGTGAGGACGCCGAGAGGGAAGGCCGTGTCCACCGCCCGCAGGTTGTGCCGGGTGACCGGTCCCGGCCGCAGCCAGCCCGCCGGTTCCCGCACCGTCCGTGCGGGCGCGGGTGCCCGGTCGAAGAGGAACCGTCGGGTCGCGGACGCCTCGACACCGGCCAGTTCGTCCGGCGGGCCGCTGTGCAGCACCCGCCCGCCGTGCACGCCGGCGCGCGGGCCGACGTCCACGAGCCAGTCGGCGTGCCGGACGACGTCGAGGTGGTGCTCGACGACGAAGACCGAGTTCCCGGCGGCCTTGAGCCGGTCGAGGACCACGAGCAGGGCCTCGGTGTCGGCCGGGTGCAGTCCGGCGGACGGCTCGTCGAGGACGTACACCACGCCGAAGAGGCCGGAGCGCAGCTGGGTGGCGAGCCGCAGCCGCTGCAGCTCGCCGTTGGAGAGGGTGGGGGTGGCCCGGTCCAGGCTGAGGTAGCCGAGGCCGAGTTCGGTGACCGTGCCGATCCGGGCGACGAGGTCCTCGGTGAGGACCCGCGCCGTCTCCGAGGGCTGCGCCGCGGTCGCCACGGCCGTCGAGAGGAGACCGGCCAGAGACGTGAGGGGCAGGGCGGCGAGCTCGGCGACGTTCCGGCCGGCGAAGGTGACCGCGAGGGCCTCGGGCCGCAGCCGGCCGCCGCCGCACGCCGGGCAGGGCGAACTGGTGAGGAAGCGCTCCGCCTTCGTGCGCAGGGACGTGCTCTTCGAGTCGGAGAAGGTGCGCATCACATAGCGGCGCGCGCTCATGTACGTGCCCTGGTAGGGGCGTTGGATGCGGTCCGCCTCCCGCACCGGGTGCACGGTGACGACCGGCTGCTCGTCCGTGAAGAGGATCCACTCACGGTCCTCCGCGTCGAGCTCCCGCCACGGCCGGTCGACGTCGTAGCCGAGGGTGTCGAGGACGTCCCGCAGGTTCTTCCCCTGCCAGGCGCCCGGCCAGGCGGTGATCGCGCCCTGACGGATCGACAGGTCCGGGTCGGGCACGAGGAGTTCCTCGCTGGTGTCGTGGATCAGCCCGAGGCCGTGGCACGAAGGGCAGGCGCCCGCCGCCGTGTTGGGGGAGAAGGCGTCGGAGTCGAGCCTCTTCGCACCCTCGGGATAGTCCCCGGCCCGCGAGAACAGCATCCGCAGGGAGTTGGAGAGGGTGGTCACCGTACCGACGGAGGAGCGGGCGTTCGGCGAGGACCGGCGCTGCTCCAGGGAGACCGCGGGCGGCAGCCCGGTGATCTCGCCGACCGCGGGCGCCCCCACCTGGTGGATCAGCCGCCGCGCGTACGGGGCCACCGACTCGAAGTAGCGGCGCTGGGCCTCGGCGTAGATCGTCCCGAAGGCCAGTGACGACTTGCCGGAGCCGGAGACCCCGGTGAACACGACGAGCGCGTCGCGCGGGATGTCGACGTCGACCCCGGCGAGGTTGTGCTCGCGGGCGCCTCGGACGCGGACGTACGGATCGTGGGGCGTGTCGTGCATGCGGCGACCTTATCGAATGGTGAGCGTTTGCCCCGTTCGGTCCCCGGTCGGCTGCGGTCGGTCCCCGGTCCGCCCTGGTCGGCTGCGGTCGGTCCCGGTCGGCCCTGGTCGGCCCCGTTCGGTCCCCGTTCGTCAGGCGCCCCGCGCCGTCAGGCCCACCGCCCGGGCGAGACGGCGGTACGACTCGCTCAACGCCGCCCGGTCGTACGTGCTCGTGGTGACGAGTACCTCCTGAGCCCCGGTCTCCTTCACCGCCCGCTCGAGCGCCTCGGCCACCTGCTCCTCCGTCCCGTACGCGTGCCCTTCGAGCCCCGCCTCGTAGAAACCGCGCTGCTTCTCCGTCATCGACAGCCCCTCGATCCGCTCGGGAGCGGCGAGCGGCGGGAAGGTGCCGCGGGTGCGCGAGTGCGCGAGTGACCAGGCCTCCGGGATCAGCAGCCGCCGCGCCTCCGCCTCGGTGGCGGCCACCGCGACCGTCCCGGCGACGACCACGTACGGCTCGGCGGCCCACGGGGACGGGCGGAAGGCGGCGCGGTACGTGTCGACGGCCTTGAGGAGCCGGTCCCGGCCGCGCAGGTCGCCGATGACCAGGGGCAGCCCGGCCGCCGCGGCGGTCCCGGCCCCCTCCCCGGTCGCGAGGACGAAGGGCGGCACCCGCAGGCCCTCGGCGGGCCGGGCGTGCACCTGCGGGTGGGCCGTCTGCTCGCCGGTGAACCAGCCGAGGAGCTCGGCGAGCTGCTCCCCGAACCGGTCGGCCTCCTCTTTGGCCCGGCCGAGGGCCCGGCGGACGCCGTCCGTGAACCCCACCGAGCGGCCGATCCCCATGTCGATCCGGCCCGGGAAGAGGGACTCCAGCACCCCGAACTGCTCGGCCACGACCAGCGGCCGGTGGTTCGGGAGCATCACCCCTCCCGTACCGACCCGGACCGTGGAGGTCGCGGCGGCGACGGCGGCGGCGAGGACCGTGGGCGCCGAACCGGCGACCCCGGGCACACCGTGGTGCTCCGACACCCAGAACCGGTGGTAACCGAGGGCCTCCACCTCCTGGGCGAGGCGCACGGTGTCGCGCAGCGCCTGAGGGGCGTCCTCGCCCTCCCGGGTGCGGGAGCGGTCGAGGACGGAGAAGCGGATGCCGTCGAGGAAGGTGCTCACGGAGGGTGCAACGTGCACGGGGCCGGGCGGGATTCCCCGTCGGCCTTCCGGCAGCCGGGGCGGGCCCGCCGGCCGGTGCCCCGCTGCGCCGGTGACCGGCCGGGGCCCGCGTCCTCGCCCACACGGTCCGGAAGGCCGTCGATTCGCGCTTCGCCCGCGTTGCGGGAAAGCCCGGGACGGGTAGGCCTGCCCGTGGTACGGATCCTGATCACCCACCCACGACGGAGGGAACGCGGAATGGACCACGACGCGACGAAGGGGCGGCCGGTGTCGGCGGCGGAACTGTTCGACGGCCTGGGGATCGAGTACGAACGTGCCTTCGTCCGGCTGCCGGCCCAGCTGGCGGCGATCGAGTGGCTCACCGCACGGCTGGGCGCGGGGGCCAGGGTCCTCGACGTCGGCAGCGGGACCGGACGCCCGGTGGCCGACCTCCTGGTGCGCGCCGGCTGCGAGGTGACCGGCATCGACGTGTCCGGCGAGATGGTCGCCCTCGCGAGCGCGCAGGTGCCCGGGGCCCGCTTCGAGCAGTGCGACGTGCGCGCCTTCGACGCGCCGGAGGGCCGCTTCGACGCGGTGTGCGCGTTCTTCCCGCTGATGATGATGAGCCGGGCGGAGGCGGCCGCCGTCCTGAAGCGCATGGCGGGCTGGCTGGCGCCGGGAGGCTTCCTGGTGACGGCGACCGTGCCCGCGGACGTGGAGGACGTGGAGATCGTCTGGATGGAGCGTACGGTCAGGGTCTCCAGCTTCTCGGTGGAGGAGTACCTGCGCCTCCAGCGGGAGGACTGCGGCCTCGACGTGCTCCACCACGAGCTGTCGGTCTTCGACCCGGACGACGACCGCGCGGCGCCCGAGGACCACCTCTTCACCTACGCCCGCCGCCCGGCCCCCACGGGGACGCCCGAGGTCTGACGCATCGTCAATTGACGCTGCATCAGTTATTGACGCTTCATCAGTCCGGTCACAGAATGCGGTCACCCGACGGAGGGATCGCCCGTGCCTCGACCGTTGCGCGTCATCGCCGCCACCTTCGCCCTGCTCCTCGTCACTGCCTGCAACTCCGCCTCCACCGGAGGAAGCGCCCCTTCCTCCTCCTCCGTACGCGGAGTCACCGCCGACACGGTCAAGGTCGGCGGCATCGTCTCCATGACGACCGCCAGCGGCTACTCCAAGAAGGACACCGACCTCGGCGCCCGCGCCCGCTACGACCGGGCCAACGCCGAGGGCGGGATCAACGGCCGGAAGATCGAGTACCTCGGGGCCGAGGACGACGGCCAGGACCCCGCCAGGAACCTGGCCGCGGCCCGCAAGCTCGTCCAGCAGGACAAGGTCTTCGCCGTCTCCCCGCTGAGCTCGGTCACCTTCGCCGGGGCCGACTTCCTCGACGCCCAGAAGGTCCCCACGGTCGGCTGGGGAACGCTCCCCTCGTTCTGCGGGCCCGCTCACCTCTACGGCTTCAACGGCTGCCTCGTCCCGATGCCCGGCGGCACGCTCAACCAGACCTGGCCCGAAGGCCTCGCGGCCGTCCTCGGCGGCGCGCACGGCAAGTCGGTCGCGCTGATCGCCGGCGACAGCGACGCCGGCAAGTTCGGCATCCGTACCTTCACCCAGGGGTTCAAGGCGGCCGGCTTCCAGGTCGCGTACGCCAAGGCCGTGGTGCCCGCGACCTCGATGCCCAGCGACTGGTCGGCGTACACCAAGGAGATCCTCCGCTCCGGCCCCGGCGGCCGCGCACCCGACGCCGTGGTCTCCGTGATGCAGACGCCCTACAACATCGGCCTGTTCACCGCGCTCAAGCGGTCCGGCTACAAGGGCGTCATCTCCGACCCGACGGACTACGACCCCGGGCTGCTCGCGAAGGACGCGACGAAGCAGGCCCTCGACGGGGTGCACGTGCTGCTGCAGTTCCAGCCCTTCGAGTCGGACAGCCCCGCGATGCGGCAGTTCAAGGCCGACATCAAGAAGGCCGCAGGCGGAAAGGACGTCCCCCTCAACATGCACATGATGACGGGCTACATGAGCGCCGACCTCTTCCTCTCGATCGCCCGGAAGGCCGGCAAGGACCTCACCGTCGAGTCCTTCCAGAAGGCCGCCCGGGGCTTCTCCGACACCGGGACGCTCGTGGGCGACCGCGCCGAGCCCAAGGGGCAGAAGGAGAGCTTCGGCTGCGGCGCGCTCGTCCGGCTGAAGAACGGGCGGTACGAGGTGGCCGTGCCGTTCAAGTGCTATCCGCCGATCCCCTTCGGCTGAGGGGCGCGTCACGTGGGTGACCTGCTGGGATTCGTCCTGAGCGGGCTGGTCTCGGGCGCGCTGTACGCGCTGCTCGCGACCGGCCTCGTCCTGTCCTACTCCGCCTCCGGGCTCTTCAACTTCGCGCACGGAGCCACCGCCTACCTCTGCGCGCTCGCCTTCTACGAGCTCCACTCCGGCTTCGGCCGGCCGGCCGTCCCCACCGCCCTGCTCCTGGTGTTCGTGGTGGCGCCCGGCCTCGGCTGGGGCCTTGACCGGCTGATGTTCAGGAAGCTGGCCGGGGTCGGTGAGACGGCGCAGATCGTGGCCACGATCGGTCTGCTCGTCGCGCTGCCCGCGGCCGGACTGTGGGTGGTCGAACTCCTGGAGCGGGCGGGCGCCCCGGTCAAGCCCGCCGAGAACCAGTTCGGGCTGCCGGGCGTCGGGCCGAGCCCCGCGGTGTCCTGGCAGCCGCTCGACGGGGTCGGCATCGACTCCGACCAGCTGATCACCTGGATCGCCACCGCCCTGGCGGCGGCCGGGCTGTGGGCCCTGATGCGGCACACCCGGCTCGGCCTGCGGCTGCGGGCGGCGGTCGACGACCGGGCGCTGACCGAGCTGCGGGGCATCAGCGCGGACCGGCTGTCCTCGATCGCGTGGATGCTGTCGTCCGGCCTCGCGGGCCTCGCCGGCGTGCTCGCCACCCCGCTCCTCGGGCTCTCCGCGCACGACTACACGCTGTTCCTGTTCGTCTCGGCCACCGCCGCCGTCCTCGGCCGCTTCGCGTCGGTGCCGCTCGCCTTCGCCGGCGGCCTCGGGCTCGGGGTGCTGCAGAACCTGGTGGCGGGGTACGCGTCGTTCGCCGAGGACGTCACCGGCTTCCGCACGGCCGTACCGTTCCTCATCCTCTTCGCCGGTCTCGTCCTCCTGGGTCGGCGGCGCCGCCGCGCGGCGGGCACGGCGGCCGCGGACCCACCGCCCGTCGAATACCTCGCCGGGAAGGGCAGGGGCCGCCGCTGGGGCGCGTGGCTGGTGTCCGGCGTGCTCCTCGGCACGGCGTTCTACACCGTCACCACGCCCTTCTGGAGCGGGATCCTGGCCCAGGGACTCGCGATCGGGCTCGTGTTCATGTCGTTCACGGTGGTCACCGGCCTCGGTGCGATGGTGTCGCTGGCCCAGGCGACGTTCGTGACCGCCGCCGCCCTCGTCGCGGGACTGCTGATGAGCCACGGCTGGCCCTTCGTCGCCGCGGCGGCCGCCGGAACGGCGGCCGCGGCCCTGCTCGGCGCGGTGGTCGCGCTGCCCGCACTGCGGCTCGGGGGCAGGACACTGGCCCTGGCCACCCTGGCGCTCGCCTTCCTGGCGGACCAGGTGCTCTTCCAGCTCGGATGGCTGCGCAACGGCGACACGGGCTGGGAGATCCCGCGGCCGGTGGCCGGACCCGTGGACCTCGGCGACGACCGGGCGATGGGGCTCGCCCTCGTCCTGCTCAGCGGGGTGCTCGTCGCGCTCCTCACCCGGCTGCGCGGCTCCCGCTGGGGCCGGGCCGTCCTCGCGGTCCGCTCGGCCCCGGAGGCCGCCGCGGCGTCGGGCGTCTCGGTGGTGCGGACGAAGCTCCTCCTCTTCACGGTGTCGGCGGGCCTCGCGGGCTTCGGAGGGGTGCTCTACGCCTCGTACAACACCAGGATCACGGCCACGGACTTCACGGCGATGACCGGCCTGGTCTGGCTGGCGGTCGTGGTCGCGGCGGGGGTGCGCAGACCGCAGTTCGCGGTGGTGGCGGGCCTCGTCTTCGCGGTGGTCCCGCATCTGATGACGGAGTACGTGACGGAGTCCGCGCATCTGCCGGTGATCCTCTTCGGCCTGGCGGGGCTCGCGCTGGCGAACGACCCGGACGGGTACTGCGCGGCGCTGCCGTCGAGGCTGGCCGCGCGGCGCGCGGCGAAGGCGGGGGTGACGCGGGGACCCGTGGCGGGGTCCGTACCCCCGCCCCGCCCCTTCCCGACCGTGACGTCTGCGGCTCCGCCGCGTGGGGGGCTCCGCCCCCGGACCCCCGGGGAGGGCGGCGGCTCCGCGCCGCGGGGTGGTGCGGGAGCCGGGGTGGCCGACCCCGTCTCGCGAGGCGGGACCGACACCACCGCGCGAACGACGAAACCGCACGTCGACGCCCCTGGCCCGGCCGCGGCTTCGCGCGGAGGGTCGGGCGCGACCGAGCCCCGGCCCTTCAACGCCGGTGCCGGAGGCGCGGCCGCGGGATCGCGCGGTGAGCTGCCGGGCGCGCTCGAACTCGGCGGCGTACACGCCGGATACGGCGGCGCGCCCGTGCTGCACGGTGTGGACCTCGTGGTGCGCGCCGGCGAGGTGCTGGTGCTGCTCGGGCCCAACGGGGCAGGGAAGTCCACCCTCTGCCGGGTGGCGGCGGGACAGCTGCGGCCGGCCCGCGGTCTCGTACGGGTACGGGGCGAGGACGCCACCCGCGACGCGGCGGTCGCCCGGGCACGCCGCGGGGTGCGGCTGGCCCCCGAGGGGCGGGGGATCTTCGCCGGGCTCTCGATCGAGGAGAACCTCGCCCTGCAGCTGACGGAGGCCGAGGACCGCGACGCCGTGTACGAACGCTTCCCCGTGCTCGCCGCCCGCCGTGCCGTCCCCGCCGGGTCCCTGTCGGGCGGCGAGCAGCAGCTCCTCGCCCTCGCGCCGCTCCTCCAGCGACCGCCGGCGGTCCTCGTCGCCGACGAACCGTCCCTCGGTCTCGCGCCCCGCGTCGTGGACGAGGTCTTCCGCCTCCTGACCGAACTCCGCGACCAGGGAACCGCGTTGGTCCTCGTGGAGGAGAAGGCGGCCGAGGTGCTCGGCATCGCCGACACCGTCGCGTACCTCGCACAGGGCGGGATCGCCTGGTCCGGACCGAGGTCCGAGGTGGACCGGGACCGGCTCGCCGAGGCCTACCTGGGGACGGGAGTCCACCGATGAGCCGTACGCTGCTCCACGCGAGCGGGATCGACGTCCGCTTCGGCGGCGTCCACGCCCTGCGCGACGTGACCGTCTCCGTCGGCCCCGGTGAGATCTGCGGCCTCATCGGGCCGAACGGCGCGGGCAAGACGACGCTCTTCGACGTGCTGTCGGGGATGCGACGGCCGGACGCGGGAACGATCGCGTACGACGGTACGGACATCACCCGCCGGTCCCCCGTCTGGCGGGCCCGGCACGGCATCCGCCGCACCTTCCAACGCCAGCAGCTCTTCGGCCAGTTGACCGTCGCGGACAATCTCCTCGTCGCGCAGGACTGGCGGGGCGGCGTACGGCCCGCGGCGCGCCGCCACCGGGAACGGGCCGCCGCGGTGCTCCACGAGTGCGGGCTCGACGCGCTCGCCGACTCGTACGCGGGCGGCCTGCCCGTCGGGCAGGCCCGCATGGTCGAACTGGCCCGGGCGCTCGCCGATCCGCCCCGGGTCCTGCTCCTGGACGAGCCCGCGTCCGGGACGACCGCAGAGGAGCGCCGCGGACTCGCCGCCGTCATCCGTCACATGGCCGACGAGGAGAACTGCGCGGTGCTGCTCGTCGAGCACGACGTGGCCTTCGTGATGGAGCTGTGCTCGCGCGTCGTGGTCCTCGACCTCGGCCGGGTCCTCGCCGAAGGCACGGCGGCCGAGATCCACGCGGACCCGACGGTGCGGGAGGCGTACCTCGGCGCCGGCCCCGGAAGCGCGGAATGAGAAGCACCCGACCGGTCTCCGTCCCCGCCCGGTCCCTCTCCTCGTCCCGGACCGTGCCCCGGGGCCCTGCCGAGTCGTCCGCGTGTGAGGTTTGAGTGGAAAGCTCCGTCCGCCCACCATGGGGGCATGAGCCACGAATTCCAGAGCCGCATCCTTGACATCACCACCGGGGCAGCGGAAACGGTCTACGACCTGACCCGGGAGTGCTCCTCCTTCCTGGCCGAGGTGGCACAGGGCAGAGACGGACTCCTGAACGTCTTCACACCGCACGCGACCACGGGGGTGGCGTTGATCGAAACGGGTGCGGGCAGTGACAGTGACCTTCTGGCCGTCCTGCACCAGCTCCTCCCCGCGGACGAACGCTGGCAGCACCGCCATGGAAGCGCGGGCCACGGCCGCGACCACGTGTTGCCGGCCATCGTGCCGCCGCATGCGACGATCCCTGTGATCGGAGGTGAACTGGCCCTGGGTACCTGGCAGTCGGTGTGTCTGGTGGACACCAACAAGGACAACC
>NZ_MWIG01000139.1:0-9652 GCF_002156145.1 Streptomyces sp. NRRL B-24572
GGCTCCCCGACGAGGAGCCGGTGAGCGTCGGCCGGTACAGCGACCGCGAGCCCGCCCGGGTGACGGCGGCGGAGGCGGTACGGCGGGTGGCGGAGGCCGTGGACGCCCGGGGCTGGGAGGTTTTCCTGCCGCGGTCCGTCACACGGGCCGAGGTGCGGCACATCCGGCCTGTGCGGCAGGTCAACGGCTGGCGCTACCGGCCCGACGCGCACGGCGCCCCTCCCTGCCTCTGCTTCGGCTGCCGGGAGCGCGGGGGCTACGGCTCGCGGCGGCTCGCGGAACGCCGGCCGCACCCCTACGACGGGCCGCCGCCCGCGCCGCGGGTGCTCCTCGCCCGGATAGAGGCGGCGGAGGCGCGGGGAGACGCCAGGGCGCTGCGCGAGGCCCTGCACTGGTACGGGATGCGGCGGCGCGGCCCGCTGGCGCGGCTGTCCGGGCTCGCCCGGCACCCCGACCCGGCGGTGCGGCTCGCGCTGGTCGAAGCGGTGGCGTACTGGTCGACCCCCGGAGTGGACTCCCTGCTGAGGGAGTTGGGGCGCGACACCGACCCGCGCGTGCGGGAGGCGGTGGAGGACGTCCTCGTCCACTGAGTCCGCTGAGCGAACACTCCTGACCGGTTTCCGCTCTTGACGGGGAATCAAATTCTCACTGAACATTCAGCACGCACGACCGAACAGCCGCACAACTGAACAATCGCGCATCCGCACAGCTCCAGCGCCTCGTGGCACCGCCGCCCGGGGCGTCTCGCACGTTCCGTCCCATCCCCGTTCGGAATCCGGAGCCCCCACATGAACATCTCCGTGCCCAGACGCGCCACAGCGGCCGCCGCCCTCGCGGCGCTCGCGCTCGCCGGACTCACCGGCACCAGTGCCTCCGCCAGCCCGGCCACGGCAGCCGCCGTCACGCCGCCCGACATCCCGCTCGCCAACGTCAAGCAGCACTTGGCGGACCTCCAGTCGATCGCCACAGCCAACGGCGGCAACCGCGCCCACGGCCGTACCGGCTACAAGGCCTCGATCGACTTCGTGAAGGCGAAGCTGGACGCCGCCGGCTACACCACCGCGCTCCAGCAGTTCACGTACAACGGCGCCACCGGCTACAACCTGATAGCCGACTGGCCGGGCGGCGACCCGAACCAGGTGATCATGTCCGGCTCGCACCTGGACTCGGTCACCGCGGGCCCCGGCATCAACGACAACGGCTCCGGCTCCGCCGCGATCCTGGAGACCGCGCTCGCGGTGTCCCGCGCCCAGCTCCAGCCGACGAAGCACCTGCGGTTCGCCTGGTGGGGCGCCGAGGAGCTCGGGCTCGTCGGCTCGAAGTACTACGTCAACAACCTGCCCAGCACCGAGCGTTCGAAGATCAGCGGCTATCTGAACTTCGACATGATCGGCTCGCCGAACCCGGGCTACTTCGTCTACGACGACGACCCGACGATCGAGCAGACCTTCAAGGACTACTTCACCGGGCTCGGCATCCCCACCGAGATCGAGACCGAGGGCGACGGCCGCTCCGACCACGCGCCCTTCAAGAACGTGGGCATCCCGGTCGGCGGGCTCTTCTCCGGCGCCGACTACATCAAGACGGCGGCGCAGGCACAGAAGTGGGGCGGCACGTCCGGCCAGGCCTTCGACCGCTGCTACCACTCGTCCTGCGACACCTCGGCGAACATCAACGACACGGCCCTGGACCGGAACGCGGACGCCATCGCGTACGCGATCTGGAACCTGTCGAGCGGGACGACGACCCCGCCGACCGGCACGGTCTTCGAGAACACCGCGGACGTCGCCATCCCGGACTCCCCGGGAGCCGCGGTGACCTCCTCGGTGACCGTCTCCGGCATCACCGGCAACGCGCCCTCGACGCTGAAGGTCGGCGTGGACATCGTCCACACCTACATCGGTGACCTCGTCGTCGACCTCATCGCCCCCGACGGCTCGGTCTACAACCTGTCCAACCGGGCCGGCGGCAGCGCCGACAACATCAACCAGACCTACACCGTGAACGCCTCCTCGGAGGTCGCCAACGGCGTCTGGAAGCTCCGCGTCCAGGACAAGGCCTCGGCCGACACGGGCTACATCAGCGGCTTCAAGCTGACGTTCCCGTAGATCCGGAAGAACTCCCGGGCGGGTCGGTGAATTTCGCCCCCGACCCGCCCGGGGTCCCAACCCGGCCGTTACTTGCCGGAGTTCGCCGCGTCGACCAGCGCGTCCTTCGTCACCGCGCCGACGTAGACCTTGCCGTCGTCGGTGAGGAGCGCGTTCACCAGCTTCGTCTTGAAGACGGTGCCCGAGCCGAACTTGCCGGTGACCTTGTCGCCGAAGGAGTCCAGGAAGCCCTGGATCTCCTTCGGTGCCTCGTCGGTCTTGGGCGCCGGCGCCCCGGTGTCGAGCTTCGCGATCGTCGTCCAGCCCTCGCCGATGACGGTCGGGCCCTCGCCGGAGCCGGAGCCGGGGACGAGGCCGGCGCCGCCGAAGACGTCCCCGAGGCCGGGGATGCCCTCCTCGAAGCCCTCCGGCAGGTCACCCGGGGCCTCCTCGCCCTTCTCCGCCGCACCCTCCGTCACCTTCGCGCCCTTCGGCGCCGTGAAGGTGAACTCCGAGGCGGCCGGCTTGCCGAAGTCGACCTTCGTGAAGCCCGCGTCGACGATCGGCTTGCCGCCCTCGACCGAGGAGAGGGTGAACTTCAGCGGGGTGCCGTTCGCCGCGTCCACCGCGATCTTCACCGACTCGACCGTCGAGCCGGACTGCTTCGGCTTGATCACCAGCTGGTACGCGTCCCGGCCGGCCACCTTCGCCGTCCCGTCGACCGTGATCGACGTGGTGTCGCCCGCGGCCTTCAGGACCTCGTCGGCGAGCTCCTTGGGCGTGCCCGGGAGCTTCTTCTCGGGCTTCTCGCCGCCGGACGCGCCCTTCTCGTGGAAGGCCTCGTTCGACTTGCTGTCGTAGGCCCAGACGTCGTCGCCGTTGTGGATCAGGCTGTATTCGTCGGAGCCGTCGAGCAGGGTGAGCCGCTGGCGCTCGGGGCCGTCCGCCGCGATGCGCAGCGTGTGGCTGCCCGAGACGAGCTCGGTGAGCTTCTCGGACGGGTCCGCCGAGGAGGGGCCGCCGTCGCCGCCGTCCAGGCCCCCGAGGCCGGACGCCAGGCCGTCGAGGGCCGGCAGGCCCAGGTCGGTGGAGATCTTGAAGGTGCCGGACAGGGTCTGGGTGTCCGACGCGGCGATCTTCTCGATGAGCTGCTTGGCCGTGATCTCCGGCAGGTCCGGGTCGCCGGACGCGGCCAGCGCCGGGACGAGCCCGATGGTCGCCGCGGCCACTCCTGCCACCGCGACCGGGACGATGAACCGGCTCGCCTTACGGGTCTCTGCCATGGTCTCCGCTACCTCCGTGCCGTGCTGCCCCTGTGGATGATGACTCCATCTCACCAAGGCGCGGGCCCGGAATCGTCAGACCCGGGGATCAACCTCACGTACTGCTTCGGGATGACCCGACCCCGAGACGACCTAACCCGCTCGGTGGACCACGGCGTCACACATCTCGGCCAGGGCCGCCTTCGCGTAGCCGTCGGGCAGCGGCGCCAGCATCGCGCGCGCCTCCTCGGCGTACCGCACGGTGTCCCGGCGGGCCTGCTCCAGGGCGGGGTGGGCGCGGAGCCGGCGCAGGGCCTCGGCGTGCCGCTCGTCGTCGCTGAGGTCGCCGTCGATCAGGGCGACGAGCTCCAGGTCCTCCGGGCGCCCGTGGGCGGCCGCGGCGGCCCGCAGGCGGAGGACGGGGAGGGTCGGGATGCCCTCGCGGAGGTCGGTGCCGGGGGTCTTGCCGGACTCGTGGGAGTCGGAGGCGATGTCGAGGACGTCGTCGGCGAGCTGGAAGGCGACGCCGAGCCGCTCGCCGTACTGGGTGAGGATGTCGACAACGCTCTCGTCGGCGCCGGACATCATGGCGCCGAAGCGGCAGGAGACGGCGACGAGGGAGCCGGTCTTGCCGCCGAGGACGTCGAGGTAGTGGTCGACGGGGTCGCGGCCGTCCATCGGACCCGCGGTCTCCAGGATCTGGCCGGTCACGAGCCGTTCGAACGCCTCGGCCTGGATGCGTACGGCCTCGGGGCCGAGGTCCGCGAGCGTGTGCGAGGCGCGGGCGAAGAGGAAGTCACCCGTGAGGACGGCGATCGAGTTGCCCCAGCGGGTGTTGGCGCTGTCGACGCCGCGCCGGACGTCGGCCTCGTCCATGACGTCGTCGTGGTAGAGCGTGGCCAGGTGGGTGAGCTCGACGACCACGGCGGAGGGCACGACGCCCGGCGCGTAGGGGTCGCCGAACTGGGCGGCGAGCATCACGAGCAGGGGGCGGAACCGCTTGCCCCCGGCCAGGACGAGGTGCTGCGCGGCCTCCGTGATGAAGGGGACATCGCTCTTGGTGGCGTCCAGGAGGCCCGCCTCCACAGCCGCCAAACCGGTCTGGAGATCGGCTTCGAGAGCCTGGTCCCGCACGCTAAGACCGAACGGCCCGACGACGGTCACGAGGGGGTCTCCTGTCTGCTGACGCCTGCTGACGATCACATGGATTGTCGATGTGTCGCTCGGTTCACTCAAGCCAGCGTATCCGGTCACCTTTCGATCACCGTGGGCGCCTTCCCGTCACCCCCGGTATGTTCGTGATCAGCTGATACGGCCAGGAATGGGCTCTTTGCCCCGAACGGCGATCGTGCACCCCGTCCACCGAGGTTCTGACATGCGCATCCGTACCGACTTCCCGTACGAGACCCGCCACGAGGACGTCCGCATCCCCCTGCCGGACGGCACGAGGCTGTACGCGCGCGTGTGGCGTCCGCTCACCGACGAACCCGTACCGGCCCTCCTGGAGTACCTGCCGGACCGCCTGACCGACTGGACCGTCCCCCGCGACCGGCAGCGCCACCCCTGGTACGCGGGCCACGGCTACGCCTCCGTACGGGTCGACGTCCGCGGCCACGGCAACAGCGAGGGCCTGCCCGGCGACGCGTACGACGCCGTCGAGCTCGCCGACGGGGTCGCCGTCGTGAACTGGCTCGCCGGGCAGGAGTGGTGCACCGGGAGGGTCGGCGTGTTCGGCATCGGCCGGGGCGGCTCCGCCGCGCTCCGGATCGCCGCCCTCGCCCCCGGACCGCTCGGGGCGGTCGTCGCCGTCTGCGCCACCGACGACCGCTACGACAACGACGTGCACTACCTGGGCGGCTCGGTCCTCGCCGTCGGCATGCACTCCCGGGCGGCCACCACGCTCGCCTTCACCGCCCGGCCCCCGGACCCGCAGTACGTGGGCGAGGAGTGGCGCGAGCTGTGGCTCAGGCGCCTGGAGGCCGTCGAGCCGCCCGTCCACACCTGGCTCGCCCACCAGACCCGGGACGCGTACTGGAGGCACGGCAGCGTCCGCGAGGAGTACGGGGCCGTCCGGGCCGCCGTCCTCGCCGTCGGCGGCTGGCACGACCCGTACCGCGACACCGTCCTGCGGCTCGCCCGGCACCTCCCCCAGGACCGGGTCCGCGCGATCATCGGCCCCTGGTCCCACCAGTACCCCGACCGCGGCCTGCCGCCGGGCCCTGCGATCGGCTTCCTCCAGGAGACCCTGCGCTGGTGGGACCACCACCTCAAGGACGTCGAGAACGACGTGATGGCCGAGCCGCTGCTCCGCTCCTGGATCAGCGACGCGCACCCGCCGGCCACCGTGTACGAGGAGCTGCCCGGCCGCTGGGTCGCCGACCCCGCCTGGCCCTCCCCGCACGTCACCCCCGTCACGTACGGCTTCCAGGGCGCCCCGGTCCTCGTCGACTCGCCCCAGCGGACCGGGCTCGACGCGGGCCGCTTC
Organism: Streptomyces sp. NRRL B-24572; assembly: GCF_002156145.1. NCBI lineage: Bacteria > Bacillati > Actinomycetota > Actinomycetes > Kitasatosporales > Streptomycetaceae > Streptomyces > Streptomyces sp. NRRL B-24572. The sequence goes on from NZ_MWIG01000139.1 coordinate 5,835, forward strand.
CTCCCCCTCGGCAACGACGCCGACCTGCCGCCGGACCAGCGCGACGAGGACGCCCGCTCGGCCTGCTTCGACTTCCCCGTACCGGAGTCCGCCGAGCCGATCGAGATCCTGGGCCGCCCCTCGGTGAGCCTGCGCCTGACGACCGCGGCCCCCACCGGACAGGTCGTCGCCCGGCTCTGCGACGTCGCCCCCGACGGCTCCTCCACCCTCGTCACCCGGGGCGCCCTGAACCTCTCCGCCCGCTACGGCCCCGACCGGGCCGTGGAGGCCCAGATCGGCGAGCCGGAGACACTCCTCCTCGAGCTGAACGGCATCGGGTACGCCTTCCCGCCCGGCCACCGGGTGCGGCTCGCCGTCTCCTCCACGTACTGGCCGTGGATCTGGCCCCAGCCCGACGCCGCCGGCTTCACCCTCGACCCGGCCGGCTCCTCCCTCACCCTCCCCGTCCGGGCGCGCGCCGAGGACGCCGTCGAGTGGGAGGAGCCGGAGCAGTCCGCGCCGCTCGGCGTCGCGTACCCGGCCACCCTGGAGGAGCCGCGCCCGGAGCGGCTGGTGGTCCGGGACGTGGCCAGGGACGAGTGGACCCTCGAGGTCGACCCGAAGTACGGCGGCACGCGCGTGTACCCGGACGGCCTGGAGTGCACCGAGGACGCCGTGGAGGCGTACACCGTCGACGAGGGCGGCCCGCTGTCCGCCCGGACCCGCTCGGAGTGGACGATCCGGCTGCACCGGCCCGAACTGGCCTGGGACGTCACGATCGACACCCGCTCGGAGATCTCCTGCGACGCGGACGCCTTCCACACCGAGGACGAGGTGGTGTGCAGGGAGGGCGGCGAGGTCGTCTTCCACCGCACCTGGGAAAAGCGGATCCCCCGCACGGCGGGCTGAAATCACGCCGTGCGGGGGACCGATCAGGGGTTACGCCTGCGTGCCGGCCTTGCGGCGGCGGGCGAAGACCAGCGCGCCGGCGCCCAGGGCGACGGCCCCGGCGGCGGCGAGACCGAGCGGCAGGGTGTCGTTCGCACCGGTCGCGGCGAGGGTGCCGGTCACGGGGGTGGTGGACGTGCCGCCCTGCTGGGTGGTGTTCGTGTTGCCGCCGGTGGTGACGGTCGGCGCCGGGGTCGGCGTCGCGGTCTCCGTCGGCTTCGGCTTCGGCTTGTCGCCCTTGTCGGCGGCGAGGATGTCGAAGTTCACGTCCTTGAAGTCACTGGCGAAGCCGCAGGAGCCGTCGTTGTTCTCGTACTCCCCGTAGCCGAAGAGGGCCCCCTTGCCGGCGGTGGCCTTGGCGTCGACCGTGAGCCGCAGCTTCACGTCGTACGAGGCGCCCTTGTCGAGCTCGCCGACCTCGATGATGTCGGACTTCTCGGTGAGCTGGTCCCACTCCAGGACGTCGGCGGAGGACCACTCGACGGGGATGGTGAGCTTGGAGAAGTCCGTGTCCTCGTCGATCTCGTCACCGGGCGCGGGCAGCCGTATGGCGTTCGCGAAGGCGTTGACGAGGTCCAGCTTGTGGTCGGAGGTGTTGGTGAGGCGCATCGAGAAGACCGCGGGCTCACCGGCGGTGACCTTCTTCGGGCCGCTCACCGCGACCTTGAGGGAGGCGTCCTCCTCGCACTCCTCACCGATCTCCTCGTAGAACTCCAGCTCTTCCTTGGCCTCATCGAGCTTCTCGGAGGCGGACTCCTTCACCTTCTCGGCGAGCTCGACCACGTGCGCGGCGGCGTCCTTGGCGGCGGTGAGGGCGGCCGTGACCTCCGTCAGCTTCGCGTCGGCGACGGTCTTCGCGGCGGCGGCCTCGTCGGCGGCCGTCTTCGCGGCGGTGACGGCAGCGGCGGCGGCCGCCTTCTCCTCCTCGGTCGCGGTCTCCGGCAGCTTCGTCACGGCCTCCTCGGCCTTGACGAGCGCCTCGTCGGCGGCCGTCTTCTTGGCGGCGGCAGCGTCCGCGGCCTTCTGCGCGTCGGCGACCGCGACCACGAGCGGGTTGTCGGCCTCGTCCAGGGCCTTCAGGTCCGCGGTGGCCTTGTCGAGGTCGACGACGGCCTTGTCGTACGCCTTCTGCGCCTCGGCGACGGCGGCCTTGAGCTCCTCGATCGAGGGCATGTCCTCGTCGGGGTCGTCCTCGCCGGACGCGGGCTTCTGCGAGGGCCCGGAGGTCGGCTTGGCGTCGGCGAACGCGGGCGCGGCCGAGAGGAACACGACCGGGGTGGTCACGGCGGCGGCCACGGCGGTCGCCAGGATGCGGCGGATCTTCACGTTGCGGACCTTTTCCTGGTCAGAGAGAAAGACTGCGAAGAAAGTGGGCGGGCGCGCGCCTGCGGCTACCTCACGCGGCGCGGCACCCGGCTTGATCGTATGACCGGAAGGGGCCCGCGCGGAGCCCTGTTTCCGGAGGTCGCGGGGGCCTTCTGAACCCGTTCAGGTCACAAACCGCGCAAGTGGGGGCAGTTGCCCACGGAGGCCTCGGTTTCTGTGTGATCCATGTCATCAGCGCCCGGCGGCCCGCCCCGTAACGTGTCCCCCACACACGTGGAAAGCGAGGCACGCACCGATGTCCGAGCACAGCCCGCTCGATCTGGCCGAGGGCGATCCCTTCGGCCCGCACAACCTCCCGTACGGCGTCTTCTCCACCGCCGACGAGCCCGGGCGGCGCCGGCTCGGCGTCCGCATCGGCGGGCACGTCCTGGACGCGGGTGCCGCGGCGCACGCGCTCGGCTCCCCGTACGCGGCGCTGCTCGCGCAGCCCACCCTCAACCCGCTGCTCGCGGCCGGGCGGACCGCCTGGCGCGACGTCCGCCGGGCGCTGACGGCCTGGGTGACGGTGCCCGCGCACCGGGCGGACATCGAGCCGCTGCTCCACCCGCTTGACGCGGTGACGCTGCACCTGCCGTACGAGGTCGCGGACTACGTCGACTTCTACGCGAGCGAGCACCACGCGACGAACGTGGGGAAGATCTTCCGCCCCGACGGCGACGCGCTCACCCCCAACTGGAAGCATCTGCCGATCGGTTACCACGGTCGCGCGGGCACGGTCGTGGTCTCCGGCACCGATGTCGTGCGCCCCTCCGGGCAGCGCAAGGCCCCGTCGGACCCGGCGCCGGTCTTCGGCCCCTCCGTCAAGCTGGACATCGAGGCGGAGGTCGGCTTCCTGGTCGGCACCCCGTCCGAGCTCGGGAAGCCGGTCCCGCTGGCCGACTTCCGGGAGCACGTCTTCGGCCTGACGCTGCTCAACGACTGGTCGGCGCGGGACGTCCAGGCCTGGGAGTACGTGCCGCTGGGCCCGTTCCTCGGCAAGTCGTTCCAGACCTCGGTCTCGGCGTGGGTGACGCCCCTGGAGGCCCTGGACGCGGCCCGGACCGCCCCTCCGGCCCGCGACTTCCCGCTCCTCCCCTACCTGGACGACGCCGCGGAGGAGGAGCCGGGCGGCTTCGACCTGCGGATCTCGGTGGAGATCAACGGCGAGGTGGTGGCCGAGCCGCCGTTCTCCTCGATGTACTGGACGGCGGCCCAGCAGCTCGCCCACATGACGGTGAACGGCGCCTCGCTCCGTACGGGTGACCTGTACGGCTCCGGCACGGTCTCCGGGCCCGAGGTGAACCAGCGCGGCTCGCTCCTGGAGCTCACCTGGAACGGTCGCGACGCCCTCGAACTTCCGGGCGGCAAGCGGACGTTCCTGGAGGACGGCGACGAGGTCGTCCTCACGGCCTGGGCCCCGGGCCCCGACGGCACCCGGGTGGCCCTCGGCGAGGTCCGCGGCCGGATCGTCCCCTCCGCCTGATCCGTACGGCCGAGGATGGGCGCCCCCGCGCGGGGGCGCCCAT
>NZ_MWIG01000014.1:0-1008 GCF_002156145.1 Streptomyces sp. NRRL B-24572
CGGCCTCGATCTCGCCGAGTTCTATGCGGAAGCCGCGGACCTTCACCTGGAAGTCGGTGCGGCCGATGTACTCCAGCTGTCCGTCGGCGTTCCAGCGGACGAGGTCGCCGGTGCGGTACATGCGGGCACCGGGGAGGCCGTACGGGTCGGCCGTGAAGCGCTCGGCCGTCAGGGACCGCCGCTCGTGGTAGCCGCGGGCCAGACCCGCGCCCGCGATGTAGAGCTCACCCGCCACCCCGGCCGGAACGGGCCGCAGGCCGGCGTCGAGGACGTACACGCGGGTGTTGGCGATCGGCCGGCCGATGGTGACCTCGCCCGAGGCGTCCAGGTCCGCCGCCGTCGACCAGATCGTGGTCTCGGTGGGGCCGTACAGGTTCGTCACGGACCGGCCGGACGCCAGAGACCCGGCCAGGGCCGGGGGCACCGCCTCGCCGCCGATCAGGACCCGCAGGCCCGCGGGCACGCCGTCGGCCTCGACCAGCGCGTGCCAGAGGCTGGGCGTGGCCTGCATGACCGTGGCGCCGGAGGCGCCCACCAGGGCGGCCAGCGCGGCGGCGTCCCGGACGGTGTCGCGCGGGGCGAGGACGAGGCGGGCGCCGTGCAGCAGCGGCAGGTACAGCTCCAGACCCGCGATGTCGAACCCGACCGTCGTCACCGCCAGCAGCCGGTCCTCGACGGTGAGGGAGAACCGGTCCTGCATCGACGTCAGGAAGTTGACCAGCGCCGAACCCGGAACGACCACACCCTTCGGACGGCCGGTCGAACCGGAGGTGTAGATCGCGTACGCGGCCTGGTCACCCGACCGGCCCGGCACGACGAGATCGTCCGAACCGAAACCGGACAGGTCGACGCCCGCCAGCTCCGCCTCCGTCAGCGTCAGCACCGGAGCCGCGTCCTCGAGCACGTACGCGATCCGCTCCGCCGGGAACTCCGGATCCACCGGCACATACGCCGCACCCGACTTCAGCACCGCGAGCAGCGCCACCACCAGATCCACCGAACGCGGCA
>NZ_MWIG01000140.1:0-14888 GCF_002156145.1 Streptomyces sp. NRRL B-24572
CGCCCCCCTACGTCTCGTCAGGCCCCGTCCCCTCACGCAACGGAGAACCTCGTGCGCCCGCACCGCTCCCTCCTGACCGCAGCCGCCCTCTCCGGGCTGCTCCTCGTCACCGCCTGCGGATCGGCCGACCCGGCGGGTTCCGGGAAGTCCGGCGGCCTCAACCCGCCCGACCTCAAGGCGCCGACCGCCCTCGGCAAGGCCGAGGGCGAGGTCAACCTCATCGCCTGGGCCGGATACGTCGAGGACGGCACCAACGACCCGAAGGTCGACTGGGTCAGCGCCTTCGAGAAGCAGACCGGCTGCCAGGTCAACGCCAAGACCGCCGCGACCTCCGACGAGATGGTCTCGCTGATGAAGACCGGCGCGTACGACGCCGTCTCCGCCTCCGGCGACGCCTCCCTCCGTCTGATCGCCTCCGGCGACGCCGCCCCCGTGAACACCGCGCTGGTGCCGAACTACGCCGACGTCTTCGCCGGGCTCAAGAACAAGGACTGGAACTCCGTCAAGGGCGTCGCCTACGGCATCCCGCACGGCCGCGGCGCCAACCTCCTCATGTACGACACGGAGAAGGTGAAGCCGGCGCCCGACTCCTGGTCCGCCGTCTTCGACAAGGCCTCGGCGCACCACGGCAAGGTCACCGCCTACGACTCCCCCATCTACCTCGCGGACGCCGCCCTGTACCTCAAGGCGACCAAGCCCGAGCTCGGCATCAAGAACCCCTACGCCCTCGACCAGAAGCAGTTCGACGCCGCCGTGGCCCTGCTCAAGGAGCAGAACGCGCACATCGGCGAGTACTGGAGCGACTACCTCAAGGAGATCTCCGCCTTCAAGAGCGGCGACTCGGTCGTCGGCACCAGCTGGCAGGTGATCGCCAATCTCGCGAAGGGCGAGGGCGCGAAGGTCGACGCGGTCCTGCCGAAGGAGGGTTCCACCGGCTGGTCCGACACCTGGATGGTCTCGGCCAAGGCCAAGCACCCCACCTGCGCCTACAAGTGGCTCGACTGGATCGTCTCGCCGAAGGTCAACGCGCAGGTCGCCGAGTACTTCGGCGAGGCCCCGGCCAACGCGAAGTCCTGCGCCGAGACCGCCGACAAGAACCACTGCGCCGTCTTCCACGCCACCGACGAGGCGTACTGGAAGCAGGTCCACTTCTGGACCACGCCCATCGAGCAGTGCCTGGACGGCCGGACGGACGCGCACTGCGTGCCGTACGCCAAGTGGGTCCAGGCCTGGACCGAGATCAAGGGCTGACCCCGACGCCATGACCGCACTCTCCCCCGGGCTCTCCCCCGAGTCCGCGACGCGAGCCGCCGGCCCCGGCCGCAGTGCCGTCCGGCGGTTCGCCGGGGCCCTGCACCGGCGGCCCCGGCTGCGGCTCGCGGCCCTGCTCGCCGCCCCGCTGCTCTGGCTGGTCCTCGCCTACCTCGGCTCCCTCGCGGCCCTGTTCCTGTCCGCGTTCTGGTCGACCGACACCTTCACCTCCGAGGTCGTGCGGATCTGGACCTCGCAGAACTTCGAGGAACTCGTCAGCTCCCCCGTCTACCGGACGGTCGCCCTCCGCACCGTCGGCGTCGCCCTCGCCGTGACCGCGCTCTGCGCCGTCATCGCCTTCCCGCTCGCCTTCTACACGGCACGCGTCGCCCACCCGCGCCGACGTCCGCTGTTCGTGGTGGCGCTGCTCATGCCGCTGTGGGCGGGCTATCTCGTGAAGGTGTACGCGTGGCGGCTGATCCTCTCCGAGGGCGGGCCGCTGGACTGGGCGCTGCGGCCGCTCGGTCTGAGCGGGCCGGGGTACGGGCTCACGGCGACGGTGGTCGTCCTGACGTACCTCTGGCTGCCGTACATGGTCCTGCCGATCCACACCGCGCTCGCCCAGCTCCCCGACAACCTCCTGAACGCCTCGGCGGACCTCGGGGCGAAGTCCTGGCGGACCTTCGTCTCGGTGGTGCTGCCGCTGGTGTGGCCGGCGGTGGCCGCCGGGTCCGTCTTCACCTTCTCGCTGAGCCTCGGCGACTACATCACGGTGCAGATCGTCGGCGGCAAGACCCAGCTGATCGGCAACCTCGTCTACTCCAACGTCACCCTGAACCTGCCGCTGGCGGCCGCGCTCGGCACCGTGCCGGTCGCCGTCATCGTGGTGTACCTGCTCGCGGTGCGGCGCTCCGGCGCGCTGCGCAGCCTGTGACCGGCCGGAAGGACCGCGACCGATGAACCTCTCCCGTCCCGCGCGGATCGCGCTGCGCACCGCGGCCGGTCTCGGCTTCGCGGCGATCTACCTGCCCCTCCTCCTCGTCCTGCTCGGCTCGCTCAACCCGGACCGCTCGGCGAGCTGGCCGCCGCCCGGCCTCACGCTCGACTGGTGGGCGGCGGCCTGGGACAACGAGGGCGCCCGCGCGGCGCTGTGGACCTCGGTCCAGGCCGGTCTGGCGGCGACGGCGGTGGCGCTCGTGCTCGGCACGCTCATCGCCTTCGCGGTGCAGCGGTACTCCTTCTTCGGGCGCGAGGCCGTCTCCTTCGCGGTGGTGCTGCCGATCGCGCTGCCCGGCATCGTCACGGGCATCGCGCTCAACTCGGCCTTCTCCACGGTCCTGGAACCCCTCGGGGTGGGCCTCGGGATGTTCACGGTGGTCGTGGGCCACGCCACCTTCTGCATCGTGGTCGTCTTCAACAACGTGGTGGCGCGACTGCGGCGGCTGCCGGGTTCGTACGAGGAGGCGGCGATGGACCTGGGGGCGCACACGTTCCGCGTCTTCTGGGACATCACCTTCCCGCTGCTTCGTTCGGCGCTGCTCGCGGGCGGGCTGCTCGCCTTCGCGCTGTCCTTCGACGAGATCGTGGTGACGACGTTCACGGCGGGACCGGGGGTGCAGACCCTGCCGGTGTGGATCTTCAACAACATGACCCGCCCTCAGCAGGCCCCCGTGGTGAACGTGGTGGCGGCGGTGCTGGTGCTGCTCTCGGTGATCCCGATCTACGCGGCGCAGCGGCTCTCCTCGGACACGCCGGGCGGCGGGCGGGTGTGAGGGTTTCAGCGAGGCTCCTTCCGCACCCATTCGAGGGTCACGCGCAGGCTCGCGTTCGCGCTGCCCCCGACGACGAGCGCGGTGAGCTTTCCCGCGTCCAGGCCGAGTTGGCACCCGAACTCGACGGTCGCGCGGTCCGCGGCCGCCCGGTGGAACGCGTCGCCGATCTGTCCGGCGAAGGAGGAGAGGGCGTCGGTGACGCCGGAGAGGTCGGGGAGGCGGTCGCCGAGCCCTTCGAGTTCCGAGTCGGGACCGAGGCGCCGCACCTCCACGAAGAGCGTCGCGTTCCCGACCTCGACCTTGGTGATGTCCGGCATCGAAGCTCCCTGCGGCTCAGAGTGTCGGGTCGAGCGCACCCGCGGCCGGCCTGGACGCGGGGCCGGTGGCGCCTGCGGTGTCCGTGGCGAGGGCGCTGCCCCGGAGCCACTCGGGCCAGCTGAGGTTCCAGTCGCCGAAGCCGTTGTCGAAGGGCGTCATGGGCTTCCCGTACCCGTTGACGACCCGCACGAGGTCTCCCTCGCGGACCGTGTGGAACAGCCAGGCCGCGTCCTCGGTGCTCATGCCCGTACAGCCGTGGCTGACGTCCTCGCTGCCCTGGGAGTCGAGCGACCAGGGCGCGGCGTGCAGGTATTCGCCGCTCCAGGTCACCCGGGTGGCCCAGTGGACCTTGAGGTCGTAGAAGTCGGTGCTGCCGCGCTTGATGCCGATGGAGTCGCCGCGCATGCGGACGAGGGGCTCCTTGCCGAGGACGACCTTGATGCCGCCTCTGGTGCGGTAGCCGGCCTTGCCGGTGGTGACCGGGAGGTTGCGCAGGAGCTCTCCGTCGCGGAACACGGTCATCGCGTGGGCGGAGACGTCGGTGACGGCCTCGATCCGGGACCCGGTGGTGAAGCTGAGGGGGCGCGAGGGGCCTCCGTAGAGCCCGCCGTCGATGCGCGCCCCGTCGAGGCCGCTGCGGACGTGGACCGTGGCGCGGGCGGGCCAGTACGTGCGGGGCCGGTAGTGGAGGGTGGTGGGGTCGACCCAGTACCAGGCGCCCTCGACATGGGGTTGGCTCCGCACCTGGAGGGCCCGTTCCACGGCGCGGCGGGCTTCGGGGGCGTCCGCCGGTACGGGGTGGCTGAGCTCGGCGGTGACCGGCATGCCGACGCCGTACGTGCCGCCGTGCTCCGGCCCGAAGGCGACGGTGAGCCGCTCCCCGGCGGGGGCCGGTTCGGTGCGGAAGTCGAGGCGGGCGCGGTGCGGGCCGCCCGCCGCCCCGTCGACGACCAGCCGGGCGGCGTAGCGGGCTCCGGCCGGCAGGGGCAGGGCGCTGGTCCACCGGGTGCGGTCCGCGTTCTGCGATCCGGCGATCCGGCGGCCGCGCTGGTCGGTGACGTTGACGTCGGCGAGCACTCCGGGCGTACGGAGCGCGAGCTCCACGGACCCGGAGGCCCCGGGGCCGATCGTGAACGGCCGGCCGGTGAGGACGCGGTCGCCGCCGAGCGCGACCGTGTGGAGCGGGTCGGAGCAGAGGGCTCTGGCGCCGGCGCAGCCGTCCACCGAGACGACGGCGGTGGAGTCCCGGGCCGCGTCGGCCCGCTGCTCGCGTGCGGGGGCCCGGCCCGGTGACTGGGCCGCCGTGCTGACGAGGACGGCTCCGACGGCCAGGGAGAGCGCCCCCCACCCCTGTGCGTATCTGCGTGGCGACACGTCGGACACTCTCTCCCTTGCGCGCGGTGACGTCGGCGGGCGTTGCCGACCACAGCATCAAAACGGATGAAAGGAGAAAAAGATGATCACAGCGCCGGGCGTGGCGGCGTAGTCGGGCGCGAGACGACTCGAATGGGTCAGCGGGCCGGTCGAAGGGGCGGCGGGGCGGTCACGCGGGACGGGCCGTCGAGCGGGTGGGCGGGCTGATCGCAGGAGTCAACAGGCCGGTCTTACGGGTCAGCGGGCCGGTCGTACGGGTCGGTGGACCGGTCGTACGGGTCAGCGGGCCGGCTCCGGGAGTTCCTCGCCCGTCTCCAGAAGGGACTTGAGGCTGGAGATCAGTGCGGGCCAGCCCTCGCCGACCAGGCCCTTGATGGTGCCGTCGGGCTCCAGGTCGCCATGGGTGACCGTGAGCTTGACCGTGTCGCCGGACGGCTCGATCACGAAGGTCACCCGGGACCGGCGCTCGCGGGCGAGGCGCTCGTACACCTCCTGTTCGAGGCGGACGGCCTCCGCCCAGTCCGGGGTGAAGGTGTGCCAGGTGTACGAGAGGAGGCGGCCGGGCTTGGCCTCCAGGACGACCTGCTCGGGGTCGGCGGTCCTGCGGCCGTGCTCGTCCCAGACCATGGACGCGCCCGGGGTCCACGTCGTCTCGAAGGCCACGCCCCAGTAGCGGCGGGTGAGGTCCGGGTCGGTGAGCGCCTGCCAGAGCTCGTCGGGGGTCGTCCGGATGTAGGTGGTGTAGACGAACGTGTCGCTGTCCATCGCGCTGCCCCTCGGATCTGCTCCCCCGCGGCCTGCCCCTCTCCAGCCTAGGCAGGCGCCGGACGGACGTGCCAGCGAAGGACACCCGTCCGGCCGGTCGGGGATCCCGTCCGGCCGGTCGGGGATCCTGCCCGGTCCGCTGCTGCCCCGTCGGTTGATTAGGTGCGGAGGAAACTATTCAACGTGCTGCTAGCGTGTCCGAATGTCGCTCAAGCACGCCGTCCTCGCAGCTCTCCTGGAGGGCGAGGCCTCCGGATACGACCTGGCCAAGATCTTCGACGTGTCCGTCGCCAACTTCTGGGCCGCCACCCCGCAGCAGCTCTACCGCGAACTGGAGCGGCTCGCCGAGGCCGGTCTGATCACGGCCCGCGTGGTGGAGCAGGAACGGCGCCCCAACAAACGGATGTTCAGCCTCACCGAGCCGGGCAGGCGGGATCTGGTCGCCTACACGAGCGCCCCGCCGCGCCCGAGCGCCGTCCGCGACGAACTGCTGGTGCAGGTGCAGGCCTGCGACGAGGGCGACACCGCGGCCGTCCGGGAGTTCGTGGCACAGCGGATGGAGACGGCCAGGGCCAAGCTGGCCCGCTACGACCGGCTGCGGGAGTGGATGCTCGGCGGCCGGGACGAGGACACGTACCTGGACGAGGCGGAGCGGATCGGCCCGTACCTCACGCTGATGCGCGGCCGGTTCTTCGAGGAGGAGAACCTGCGCTGGGGCGAGCGCGCCCTCGCCGTGCTCGACCGGCGCGCCGCCGCACGGACCGCGGCTCCGGAGGCGGCGCACCAGGGGTGACGCGGGCCCTACTCTGCGGTAACGTCACCGGCCGGCCACCGGAGGCACCGGTGGCACCACGCGGACGGACCGAGGACGGCCTGAAATGAACGTCGGTGACCTCGCCGAGGACTTCACCCTTCCGGACGAGACGGGCGCCCCGCGCTCGCTGACCGGCCTGCTCGCCGAAGGCCCGGTCGTCGTCTTCTTCTATCCGGCGGCGCTCACCCCGGGCTGCACGGCCGAGGCCTGTCACTTCCGCGACCTCGCGGCCGAGTTCCGCGCCGTCGGTGCCCTGCCCGTCGGAATCAGCTCCGACGGGGTGGAGCGGCAGCAGGAGTTCGCCGAGCGGCACTCGCTCGGCTACCCCCTGCTGTCCGACCCGGACGGTGCCGTACGGGAACGGTTCGGCGTGAAGCGCGGGTTCACGCTCGCGCCGACGAAGCGGGTCACCTTCGTGATCGGCCAGGACCGGCGGGTCCTGGAGGTCGTCCGCAGCGAACTGCGGATGAGCGCCCACGCGGACCGCGCGCTGGCGGCCCTGCGCCGCGCCTGAGCCCGACCCCGTTCAGGCGCCTCAGGCCCCTCTGACGCCGAGCGGCTTCGCCTCGACGGCCGCGAACTCCCCGGGCGTGAGCAGGCCCTGCTGGGCGAGCTCGCCGAGACGTGCCGGCTGATCGGACGACCGGTCGCATGAGGGGGGCGTTGCAGGAACACGCTCGGCTGCTTCCGATCGCGGCGGCGGTCACGGCCTCGCGACAGGCGATCTGCGCCTCTTCGACGACCTCGGGCGGTACGCGCACGGTCCCGGCGATCCGGCCGCCGGCCTCACGGATCGCGTCCGCCGCGCGCGGCCCAGACGTGTTCGACGAGCAGCATCGGCGCGCACGAGCCCGGTTCGAGCGTCTCGGCGGCCTCGGCCGCGTCCTCGGGGCCGAGCAGATCGGCCTCGGGACCGATCTCGGCGTGGCCTCGTCGTACTCCTCGCACTCGACGAGTTCGGAGGTGGACACCTCGCCGGTGGCGGACTCGACGACGAGCGAGTCGATCAGCCGTACCTGGCCCGCCCTGCGGAGCTCCGCGATGGCCGTCACCGCCGCCGCTCCCCCGGGAAGGCGAGCACGACGCATCCCACCGGGCCCATGTTGCTCCGTTCCGTCCCTCGTACGGTTCGCGGCCTCCATCCGAACACGGCGGTGCCCGGCCCGCACACGGAGCCGTCACGACGTGCGGGCGCGTGGATGCCGGGTGAGACTCTCTGCATCGCCAGGCCTCCCCCGGCCTACGCGGGAACGGAGTGTGCAGGGATGGACGACTACCCCCTCCTCGACCTCTTCTTGACGATGCTGTGGTTCTTCCTCTGGATCATGTGGCTGTTCCTGTTGTTCAAGGTGATCACGGACATCTTCCGGGACCACTCCCTCAGCGGCTGGGGCAAGGCCGGCTGGCTGATCTTCTGCATTCTGCTGCCGTACCTCGGCGTGCTGGTCTACGTCATCGCCCGCGGCAAGAGCATGGGCCGACGGGACATCCAGCAGGCCAAGGAGAGCGAGGCCGCGTTCCAGGAGTACATCCGCAAGACCGCCGGAACGCAGGGCGGTGGTGGCCCCAGCGCCGCCCACGAACTGGCCCGGCTCGCCGACCTCAAGGACAAGGGGGCCATCACGGCCGAGGAGTTCGAGAAGGCCAAGGCCAAGGTCCTGTCCTGAGGCTCTGGAATCGGCGCGCGGGGAGCCGTGACGCGGGTGCGGAGGGAGGCAGGCGCGATGCCGGGCTCCCGGGTTCCCTGCTGCGGGAGATCGCGGCGGAGCCCGGGAGGCTCCCGGAGGCGCTCGCCTCCTTCGCGCTGCGCCACCTCGGGCCGGGGGCCGGGCCCGCGGTCGAACGCCTCCGCGCCGCTCATCCGGATGCCGACGCTGCGGCTCTGCGGTCCCTCGTCGTCAGCCGCGGACGCCGGCGGGTCGTGGCGGAAGGCTCCTTCGTCGGCGGCCCGTTCCTCCTCTTCATCCCCGTCGCGTTCTGCGGCGCCCTCCTCTCCCAGGCGCGTACGGTGCTCGAACTCGCCGCCTGCGAGGGGCGGGATCCCACCGATCCGGAGCGGGCCGCCGAACTGCTCGTCCTGCAAGGGGTGTACGGAGACACCGTGACGGCCCTTGCCGCCCTCGAAGCCCACGCGGCCGGGCCCCGCGCACGCGACGGACGCGGGCGCACAGCCGTCCTCTGGGACCTGGTGATGCGGATGGCGCGGCTCCTGGGACTGCTCACGCCCTCCGACGACGGCTCCGGCCGACTCGCGCGGTTCGGTCAGTGGGTGCTCGTGGCCTGTGTGTTCCTGCTCGGCCAGGTGGCCCCGCTCGTCTGGCTGCCGTACATGGCCGTCTCGTACAACCGCGCCACGAACCAGATGATGGACCGGGCCACCGTCTTCTACGTCGGCTCGCGCGACCTGCGCTCGCCGCGCCGTGTCCGGGTCGACCCGGCCATGGCCACGGCGGGGCTGCGGGCGCTGGTATCGCTGCTGCTCCCGCTGATCGGGCTCCTGCTTGTCGTCGGCACGGACACCCGGCTCGCGGGCGAGCAGTGGCCCCTGGCCACGATCGTCGTGGTGGCCGGCAGCCTGCTCACGGGCGGCTGGTGGCTGTGGCGCCGCCGCCGTCGGCGGCGAGAGCCACCCCCTTAATAAGTACGCGAGATACCTGTTTGATACGGTCGGATCGTGAGGCTGACGAAGTTCACCGACCTGGCGCTCCGTGCCGTGATGCGCCTGGCGGTCACCGCACCGGAGGAGTCCGTCACCACCCGAGAGGTGGCGGAGTCGATGGACGTGCCCTACGCCCACATGGCGAAGGTGGTCACACGGCTGCAGCACCTCGGCGTGGTCGAGGCGCGGCGCGGCCGTGGCGGCGGCCTGGCCCTGACGGAGCTGGGGCGGCGCTCGTCGGTGGGCTGGCTGGCCCGGACCCTGGAGGGCGATGAGGAGGTCGTCGCCTGCGAGGGCGATCCACCGTGCCCGCTGCGCACCGCGTGCAAGCTGCGCGGAGCACTGCGCGGGGCCCAGGAGGCCTTCTACCGCGCACTCGATCCCCTGACCGTGGCGGAGCTCGTGGACTCGCCGACGGGGCCGTTACTCCTCACCCTCAGCCCACGCCCCACGCGATCACCCTGACAGTGCCCGCTCCCCCGGGAGCATGCGCACACCTTTAAATAAGTAGATCATCTACCAGATTGAGAGTTCCCATGCTGTCCGAGCAGGCCGTTCCGGTCGTCCGCGCCACCCTGCCCGCCGTCGGCGGCGCACTCGACGAGATCACCGAGCGCTTCTACGCGCGTCTCTTCGCCGCCCACCCCGAGCTCCTGCGCGACCTGTTCAACCGGGGCAACCAGGCCAACGGCGAGCAGCGGAAGGCGCTCGCCGGCTCCATAGCCGCCTTCGCCGTCGCCCTGCTCGAGAACCCGGACAGCCGGCCCGACGCCATGCTGTCCCGGATCGCGCACAAGCACGCCTCGCTCGGCGTCACCTCCGCGCAGTACAAGATCGTGCACGAGCACCTCTTCGCCGCGATCGTGGAGGTCCTCGGCGAGGCCGTGACTCCCGAGGTCGCGCAGGCCTGGGACGAGGTGTACTGGCTGATGGCCAACGCGCTCATCGCCGTGGAGGCCCGGCTCTACCAGGAGGCGGGGGTCGCCGAGGGCGAGGTCTGGCGGTCCATGGAGATCGTCGAGCGACGCGAGGAGACGGCCGACACGGTGTCCTTCGTCCTGCGCCCCGCCGACGGAACGCCCACGGCCCCGTTCCGGCCGGGCCAGTACGTGAGCGTCCGGGTCGCGCTGCCCGACGGTGCCCGGCAGATCCGCCAGTACAGCCTGTCCGCCGCTCCCGGGCACCCGCAGTGGCGGATCACGGTGAAGCGGGTCGACGGCGACCCGGCGGGCGAGGTCTCCTCCTGGCTGCACGCCCACGCCGGCGCGGGCGACACCGTGGAGGTCTCGGCCCCGTTCGGCGACCTGGTCCTGCCCGAGGGCGAGAGCCCCCTGCTGCTCGCCTCCGCCGGCATCGGCAGCACCCCGATGCTGGCGATGCTCGACCACCTGGTCGCCACGGGCTCGACCCGCCCGGTCGTCGTGGTGCACGCCGACCGCGCCCCCGCGTCCCACGCGCACGCCGAGGAACTGCGGCGCCTCGTGGACGCGCTGCCGCAGGGGACGCTGCACCTCTGGTACGAGGAGCCGGGCGAGTCCTGCGCCCGGCCGGGCCGCGCGGACGTCACGCTCATCGACCTGCCGGCGGGCACCACCGCCTACCTGTGCGGGCCGCTGGCCTTCCTGCGCGCGGTGCGCGGCGACCTGATCGGCCGGGGCACCGCCGCGGCCGACATCCACTACGAGGTGTTCGGTCCCGACCTGTGGCTCGGCGCCGAGGGCTGACCCACCCGGTCCTCGCCGGTCAGCAGCCGGTCGACCAGATGTGGGAGTCGCCCCGGTCGTTGGCGGCGCCGTCGTAGCCGACCTCCTGCCCCGGGGCGAGGCAGATGGTCATGCCGCCGCCCTGCCAGGCGCTTTCGTAGACCTGGACGTGGTCCTTGATTCCTGGTCCGGAGATGCCGTGGTTCGCCCATGAGGAGTCGGTGTCGGAGATCCAGCTCTCCCACCAGCCGTCGTCTCCGCTCCAGTTGGCGCGCTGGCCGCCGAAGTTCGCGTCCTGCCAGACGCAGAACTCGCCGGCGGGGCATTCGGCGGCTCGGGCGGCGGTGGCGAGGGCGAGGCCGGCGGTGACGGCGAGCAGTGCGGCGGCGGAGGTGGCGAGGAGTCGCTTCACGAGAGGGTGGGGCCTTTCTTCGGGTGGGTGGACGCGGACAGTTCGACTGCCCGCCGCAGCGCGCGGTCGCGCAGCTGCCGGTAGGTGGTGAGTTCGTCGCGGTGCAGGGTGCGCACCGTGACCAGCTCCACGGCCTCCAGCCGCGCGCGCACGCCCTCGAGTCCGGTCTCGCGGGCGCAGCGGGCGGCGACAGCGGGATCGGGGCGGTCGGTGCGGGGGCGGCCCGGTGGGCTCGCGCATCGGGTCCAGCGGGCGAGTGCCGCTCGGTGGGCCGGGTCGGCGCGCATCCGGGCCTGGGCCTCGACGCGGAGGTTGTCGACGGTGACCTGGGCCCGGAACCAGCGGCGCTGATCGCCGTAGAGCCGGTGGCGGGCGGTGGCGAGGCAGCCGTCCTCGTGGGCGGTGACGGTGGCGCCCGTGGCGAGGGTGACGGAGAGTTCACGGGGTCCGGCGCCGAACAGCGCCGCCTGGAGGGCGCGGTCCTCGTCCGGAGCGCGGGGCCGGGCCGTGAGGGTGAGCCCCCGGGCGTCGAGGCAGTCCACCACGAGGCGGTGCTCGGCGGCTTTGAGCAGCTGGTCCTGGGCCGCCCTGCTCACCGGGACACCCGGGGACGCGGGCTTGTGGGGTCCGCCGGGTCCGATGGTGGTGCAGCCCGCGAGCAGGAGTGAGGCGGCCGCGGCAAGGAGGGCGCGACGGGTGCCGGAGGTGGTGCGGAGCATGGAGTCCCCCTTCGATCGTCCCTGCTCGTGACCGGAGGTGATCGTCTTCACCGGCCCGGGAAGATCACTGCCCGGGGTCCGGGCCACCATGCCGAGGGTCACTCGAACGAGTCGAACGCGCCGGGGTGCGCGCCTCTCACGCGCCGTCGATGTGCCGTGAACGGGCGGCGGAGGAGAGGAACGGGGCGGAAGGGAACGACAAAGCCCCGGTTGGACGGGGGATTCCAACCGGGGCCGATCGCCGTGACAGGCGAAGAGCGGTCACCTCTCGGGGGGGGACCTTGGGGACCGGACCCCTTCGCAGTCACATACGTATGAACGGTAAACCTTTCCCGATTGTTCCGAGGAATCCCGAGTGGGCGATGTGAGTCACCTCACCCGGTTTCGACAGGTCTCGTCAGTCCTTCTCGGGGCGGTAGACCTCGCCGGGCTCGGCCTTTCCGGGGGCGAGGAGCTCCGGAACCGTCACGAAAGTGAAGCCTCGCCGCTTGAGCTCGTCGATGATCGACGGCACGGCCGGCACCGTCCCGTCGTAGATGTCGTGGAGCAGGATGATCCCGTCGCGGTGCGCGTTCTCCAGGACGCGCTGCCGTATGAGCGCCGAGTCGGTGGTGGAGTAGTCCTTGGCCGTGATGCTCCACAGGACCTGGGCGAGACCGAGTTCGCGGCTGACGTCGGCCACCGTGCCGTCGGTGCGGCCCTGCGGCGGGCGCATGAGGGTGGGCTTCCGGCCGGTGATCTTCTCGATGGCGTCCTGGGTGCGCGACAGCTCCTCGCGGACCTCGGACTCGTCGAGGTCGGTCAGGATCCGGTGCGACCAGGTGTGATTGGCGACCTCGTGGCCCTCGTCGGCGATGCGCCTGACCACCTCGGGGTAGCGGTCGACGTGCTTGCTGCCGAGGAGGAAGAAGGTGGCGGGGACCTGCTTCTCCTTGAGGACGTCGAGGAGGTGGGGGGTGTCCTCGCCCGGTCCCGCGTCGAAGGTCAGGGCTATGCACTTGACCTTGGCGCAGTCCACGCGGCGAGCCGCGCCGCCCGCCTCGCCGCCCACCTTGTCGCCCGTTCCGGCCTCCGCCCGGGCCTCCTGCGGGGTGAGCGGGTCGACTCCGCAGCCGCTCAGCGTCAGCATCAGCGATGCCGCGGCGAGCAGGGTGATGGCCACTGCCCTGCCGCGGCCAGGCCTGGATCGGAACATGGTGGACCCGCTTTCCCCGTGATGTCTTCGATGCGGCCGTCACCGCTGGTCAGGGCGGTGCGTGCAGCCGGAAGGCACTCTACACATGGTGTATACCGGGGGTGTCGGCGGGGTCCGCCAACCGTTCACGGGCACACGAGAACCCCGGGCGGCGCCCGTCCGCGCCGCCCGGAGCGTCCGCGCGTCCCTCTAGCGGGACGCGAGCAACAGCCGGGCCTCTGTCTCCTGGTCACCGGAGACGGACTGCAGGGACTGGATGTCGAAGCCGGCGGCGAGCACCTTCTCGACCTCGTCGACCGCTCGGTAGCCGCCGTTGAGCGTGGCTCCGACCATGGCGGACAGGTGGGTGGGGCCCACCTCCTCGTGCCGTCCGCCGGCCGTGTCGAACGTGGCGGTCCAGACGGTGGGAGCCGGCCCCGTGGCCGCCTGCGGGCTGAGGGGCGCCTCCTCCAGTTGGTAGACCCGGTCGAGGACGTCGAAGACGGCCTGGGCGTCCTCCTTGCTGCAGTCGCTGAGCTGCACGGTGACGTCGGTGTCGATGTGCAAGTCGTACACGTCGCTCATCTCCTCGCGGCCCGCCGGTCGCTCGTGGTGGCACGTGCTCCTCGTACCGGACGCTCCTCGTGCCACGTCTCCAGCATCCCTCTCGGGAGGCCGCCCCGCGAGGGCCGCCGTCCGCGGTCAGCGTCCTTCGGTGATCCGCTCGACGGTGTCGGCCTCCGAGGCCCGCTTGTCGGGGCGGTAGCGCACGACCCGGGCGAAGCGGAGCGTGACGCCCGCCGGGTAGCGCGTCGAGGACTGGAGCCCGTCGTACGCGATCTCCACGACGAGCTCGGGCCGCACGCGCACGGTGAATCCGTCGTCCGACACGGCGAGTTCGCCGAGCCGCTCGGTCTGCCAGCGGAGCATCTCGTCCGTGAGCCCTTTGAAGGTCTTGCCGAGCATGGCGAAGCCGCCGTCGACGGTCCGCGCGCCGAGGTGGAGGTTGGAGAGCAGTCCGGCTCTGCGGCCGTGGCCCCGCTCCACGGCGAGCACGACGAGGTCGACGGTGCGGACGGGTTTCACCTTCAGCCAGGTGCGCCCCCTGCGGCCGGCCACATAGGGCGCCTCCAACGCCTTGACCAGCACGCCCTCGCGTCCCCGTGCCAGGGTGTCCGCGTAGAACCGCTCGGCGGCCTCGGCCTGCGCGGGATCGGCCGGATCGGTGACGACGATACGGCGGACCCGCTGGGGCTCCGGCAGCAGACGGGCGAGGACGGCGTGCCGCTCCACTCCCGACCGGTCGATCAGGCCTTCGCCGTCCACCACGAGGACGTCGAAGAAGACCGGCGTGAGAGGAAGGGCCGCGTGCGCACCGGCGACGTCGACGCGGGAGCCGACCCGGCCGGCCACCGACTGGAAGGACACCGGGCGTCCCGTGACGGGATCGAGGGCGATCACCTCGCCGTCCAGGATGAACGCGTCGGCCGCTACGGCCCGGGCGGTCGCGACCACCTCGGGGAGGCGGTCGGTGATGTCGTCGAGCGAGCGGGTGTGCACGCGAACGTCGTCACCGCGCCGGTGCACCTGGATCCGGATGCCGTCGAGCTTCTCCTCGACCGCGCACGCCCCCAGGGCGGCGATCGCCTCGGCGACGGAACCGGCCGTGTGCGCGAGCATGGGCTGCACGGGGTTTCCGACCCGCAGCGTGAACCGGTCGAGACCGGGGGCTCCCTCGGCCAGCACGGCCTGGGCGACCGGGGGCAGCGATCCTTCGAGCATCACGGCGCGCCGCAGTTCGGCGGCGGGAACCCCGGCGGCCCGCGCGACGCCCTCCAGGGCGATGGCGTCGAGGGCACCTTGGCGCACCTCGCCGGCCAGCAACCGCAGCAGCAGTTCCTGTTCCTCGTGGGTGGCGGCCGCCACC
>NZ_MWIG01000141.1:0-6724 GCF_002156145.1 Streptomyces sp. NRRL B-24572
CTGCCGCTGGCGATCGAACTGGCGGCGGCCCGGCTGCGGATGCTGACCCTGCGCCAGATCGCCGACCGGCTCGACGACCGCTTCCGGCTCCTGACGTCCGGCGCACGGACGGTGCTGCCCCGGCAGCAGACCCTGCGGGCGGTCGTCGACTGGTCCTGGGACCTCCTCGACGAGGCCGAGCGGGCCGTGCTGCGCCGCCTCGCCGTCTTCACGGGCGGCTGCGACCTGGACGCCGCGGAGGCGGTCTGCGCCGGAGCGCAGGGCGCCGGGGAGACGGGCACCGACGGGGCTCCCGCAGACGAGCCGGGAGCGGGCGGGACGCCCGGCGGTGAGCCACGGGCCGCCGGGGCGGCCCGTACCCGCCCCGCCGACGACCAGCCCGTCCTCGACCTCCTGGGCGCCCTCGTCGACAAATCGCTCGTCGTCGCCGTGCCCGGGGAGGCCGGCATGCGGTTCCGGCTCCTGGAGACCGTCGCCGAGTACGCGGGGGAGCGGCTCGACGAGGCGGGGGAGCGGGCCGCCACCGAGCGCCGGCACCTCACGTACTACCGCGAACTCGCCCGCCGTACCGACCCCGAGCTGCGAGGCCCCCGGCAGGTCGAGGCCATCGCCCGGTTCGGCACCGAGTACGGGAACATCCGCGCCGCCCTGCGCCGGGCCGTCGACGCCCGGGAGGAGGACGAGGCGCTGGTCCTCGTCCACTCCCTGCTCTGGTACTGGCAGATGCGCGACCTGCGCGGCGACGCCCTGCACTGGGCGGAGGCCGTCGCCGCGATGGGGCCCGACCCGTTCGGGACGCCCGCCGCCCCCGTCGTACCGCTGCACGAGCCGTGCACCGCCACGCCCCCGCCGCTCTCCGAGGAGCAGCGGTGGGAGGCCCGGCGCGGGGTGCGGCTGGTCGAGCTGCTCAACATGGACTACGAGACGGGCCACTGGACCTCCCCCGCCGGACTCACCCAGCTGCGGCGGATCAACGAGGTCTATCCGCCGGGACTCCCGCAGACCTGCCGACTGCCCGGCTCCTTCACGGTCTTCGCCGTCCTCCTCATCGGCGAGCCGGGCCGCATGGGCGAGGCCCTGGAGGCGCACGTCGCCGCCTGCCGCCGCCACGGCGGCGAGTGGGAGCTCGCCAACGCCCTCCAGCTGCGCGCCAACATGCTCGCCAACCGCGCCGACCTGGCCGAGCGGGCCGCCGCCGACGCCGAGGAGAGCCTGGAGATCTTCGTACGCCTCGGCGACTCCTGGGGCGCGGCCGAGGCGCTGGCCTCGCGCGCCGAGGCCCGTGAGCGGCGGCTCGAGTTCGAGGGCGCCGCCCAGGACTTCGCCGACGCCATCACGTACGCGGAGCGGATCCGCGCCCAGTCCCAGATGGCCCTGCTGCGCGCCCGCTACGCCGACATGCTGATCGAGACCGGCCGCGGCGAGGAGGCGGAGCGGATCCTGCGCGAGGTGGTGGAGGGCGAGCACGGGCGCGGCCACGAGCCGATGCTGGCCGGGCGGATCTTCCTGGGGCTGCTGCTCGGCCGGACCGGCCGGACGGCCGAGGCCCGGATGCACCTGGAGCGGCTGCTCGACGAGTTCAGCGCCCAGAAGCTGTTCAGCGCCGAGACCTTCTCCATCTTCGAGGGCTTCGCGCTCGGCAGCCTGGCCTGGGTGTACGACCTCGAAGGCCGGTACGACGAGGCGTTCGAGCTGTCCCGACGGGCGTACGGGCGCGCCCTGGGCGGTCTGTCGCTGATGGTCGCCCCGCAGATGCCGGCGATCCACCTGATCACCGCCGCCTGGGCGCTCGCCGGGCTCGGCGGTTCTCCGGCCCGTACGGCCGCCGTCCTGCTCGGCGCGTACGAGGGGCTGCTGCCGCCCGGTCATCTGCCGCCGCCCATGGAGCAGGAGAACCGGGCGCGGGCGACGGAACTGGCCCGGTCCGCCCTCGCGGACGGGGAGTTCGAGGCCGCATACGCGGAGGGCGGCGGCCTCTCCTTCGAGGAGGCCGCCGCCCTGCTCGGTCGCGCCGCCGACGCGATCAGTGAGCGCGCCGAGTCATGATCCCCCGGTCGGGACTCAGGTCTTCTTGCGGAACTTGGCGACCGCGAGCGGTGCCGTCACGACGGTGATCACCGCCGCCCAGCCGAGGGTCATCCACACCGAGTGGGCGACCGGGCCGCCGTTGATGAGGTGGCGGGCGGCGTCGGCCAGGTTGGACAGCGGGTTGTAGTCGGTGAAGGTCTGCAGCCAGCCCGGCATCGTCGTCGGCGGGGCGAAGATCGAGGAACCGAACTGGAGCGGCATCAGGACGAGCATGGCCATGCCCTGGACGGCCTGGGCCGTCTTCATGGTGAGGCCGAGCAGGATGAAGATCCACATCAGGGCGGCGCCGAAGACCATCGACAGACCGATGGCGGCGAACAGGTGCAGGACCGAGGTGTGGATCGTCAGGCCGAGCAGGAAGCCCATGCCGAGCAGGATCGCGGTGGCGATGAGCATCCGGCCCACCTCGACGACGATCTTCGCGATGAGGACCGAGGACCGGGCGATCGGCATGGTCCGGAACCGGTCCATGACGCCCTTCTTGAAGTCGTCGTTGATGCCGGTGCCGACGCCCATCGCGATGTTCATGCCCATCATGGCCATCAGGCCGGGCGTCACGTAGTTCACGTAGACGTCGTTGTTGCCCTTGCCGGCGATCGCGCCGCCGAAGACGTACACGAACAGCAGGATGAAGATGATCGGCATCAGGACGGCGTCGAACATCGACTCCGGGTCCTGCTTGATCTGCAGGGCGTTGCGCCGGGCCAGGGCGCCGATGTGGCGCAGGTTGGCCCGCAGGCCGATCCGGCCCTCCGCGGCGGGCGCGGTGCGCGCGGCGGCCGGGCGGGAACCGCCGGTCTGCGCGGGGGACTTGGTGACAGTGGTCGTGCTCACGCGGCGACCTCCTCGTTGATCGCGTCGGAAAGCTCGGCGTCGGCGGTCTTCTGGCCGGTGATCGCGAGGAACACCTCGTCCAGGCTGGGCAGATGGGTGCCGATGTGGGCGATGCCGAAGCCGCGCGCGCCGAGCAGGCCCACGACGGCCGTCAGCTGCTCGTCGGTGAGGATCGGCACGTACAGCACGCCCTCGTCGGGGACGACGGTCGAGCCGGCGACCCCGTCGAGGCCGGTCTCGCGGAGCGCGGCGGCCATGGCGGGCAGCCGGCCCGGGTCCACGGGGCGGACCGCCAGGGTCCGGCCGCCGACCTTCGCCTTGAGCTCGTCGACGCCGCCGCTGGCGATGACCTTGCCCCGGTCGATGACGGTCAGCTCGTTGGCGAGCTGCTCCGCCTCCTCCATGTACTGGGTGGTGAGGAGGACGGTCGCGCCCTCGGAGACCATCCGCTGCACCTCGTCCCACACCTCGTTGCGGGTGCGGGGGTCGAGGCCGGTGGTCGGCTCGTCCAGGTAGAGGACGGCGGGCTGCCCGATCATCGAGGCGGCGAGGTCGAGGCGGCGCCGCATGCCGCCGGAGTAGTTCATCGCCGGGCGCTTGGCGGCCTCGGTGAGGGAGAAGCGCTCCAGCATCTCGTCGGCGCGGGCGCGGGAGTCCTTGCGGGAGAGGTCGAGCAGCCGCCCGATCATGTACAGGTTCTCCCAGCCGGACAGCTTCTCGTCGACCGAGGCGTACTGGCCGGTGAGGCCGATGGTGCGGCGCAGCTGGCGGGGGTGCTTCACCACGTCGTAGCCGGCGACGGTGGCGGTCCCGGCGTCCGGGACGAGGAGGGTGGACAGGCAGCGGACGAGGGTGGTCTTCCCGGCGCCGTTGGGCCCGAGGACCCCGAGGACGGTGCCCTCCGGGACGTCCAGGTCGACCCCGTCGAGGGCCTTGGTGGCGCCGAAGTGCTTCACGAGGCCCCGGACCTCGACGGCGTTGGTGTGTGATCGCGTCATGTCCACCATGGAACAGGGCGCCACCGACAAGCCTCCGACAGACGACCGACAGCCCGCCGATGGGGGATGTCGGCGGGCTGTCGGAGGTGCCGCAGTGGCTCTGCGTGTCCTACCGGACTCAGTGGAAGGTGTGCTCCTCGGCGGGGAACGCCCCGCCGCTGACGTCCTCGGCGAAGGCGCGGGCGGCGTCGCCGAGCGTCTCGCGGAGGTTGGCGTACTGCTTGGTGAAGCGCGGCACCTTGCCGCCGGTCAGGCCGGCCATGTCGGTCCAGACGAGGACCTGCGCGTCGGTGCCGGCGCCGGCACCGATGCCGATGGTCGGGATGTGCAGGGAGCGGGTGACCTCGGCGGCCAGCTCGGCCGGGACGAGCTCCAGGACGACGGCGAAGGCGCCCGCGTCCTGCGCCGCCTTGGCGTCGCTGAGCAGCCGGTGGGCGGCCTCGTCGGTACGGCCCTGGACCCGGTAGCCCATGGTGTTGACGGACTGCGGGGTCAGGCCCAGGTGGGACATGACGGGGATGCCGGCCTGGACGAGCAGCTCGGTCTGCGGCAGCGAGCGCTCGCCGCCCTCCAGCTTGATCGCGCCGACGCCCGCGTCCTTGACGAGCCGGGTGGCGTTGCGCAGGGCCTGGACGGGCCCCTCCTGGTACGAGCCGAACGGCAGGTCGCCGACGACGAGGGCGCGCTTGGTGCCCCGGACGACGGCGGCGGAGAGCAGGGTCATCTCGTCCATCGTGACGGGCACGGTGGTGTCGTAGCCGAGGTGACAGTTGCCCATCGAGTCGCCGACGAGGATCACCGGGATGCCGGCCTCGTCGAAGACGGAGGCGGTCATCGCGTCGTAGGCGGTGAGCATGGGCCACTTCTCGCCGCGGACCTTGGCGGCGGCGATGTCGTGGACGGTGATGCGGCGCGTGCCCTTCCCTCCGTACAGCGCCTTGCTGCTGTCGGTGGGCTTTTTCTGGGCAGCCTGAAGCGTCATGGTGAACGGCTCCTCTTGTCATCTCGAGGCGCCCTGTGGCGTCCCCGGACCATGTCCATGGTGGCACTTCGCCGGGCGGGCGGGGAAGTGGGCCGGAGTGGCGCTGTTCACACCGCCGCAACGTAAAGACTTCTCCTTGATTTTCGATACGAGACGGTCTCGTATCGAAATGGTCCTAGGGTGGTGGGCATGTCACAGCCGTCCACCGCACCCGCCAGGCCCGCCGGGCCCCGCGTCCCCGAGGCCGTCCACCGGCGTCGCTGGGCCGTCCTCGGCGTCCTCATGCTCAGCCTGCTCATCGTCGTCCTCGACAACTCGATCCTGAACGTCGCCGTCAAGACGATCGCGGCCCCCGCGCCCACCGGCATCGGAGCCACCCAGAGCGAGCTGGAGTGGTCCATCAACTCCTACACGCTCGTCTTCGCCGGACTCCTCTTCACCTCCGGCCTCCTCGGCGACCGCCTCGGCCGCAAGAAGGTCCTGCTCTTCGGCATCACCGTCTTCGGCATCGGCTCCGCCCTCGCCGCCCTCTCCGGCTCCCCGGGCGAACTCATCGCCTACCGGGCCGTCATGGGCCTCGGCGCCGCCTTCGTCATGCCCGCGACGCTCGCCGTCCTCATGAACGTCTTCGAGCGCGACGAGCAGCCCAAGGCCATCGGCATCTGGGCCGGCAGCGTCGGCCTCGCCATCGCCATCGGCCCCATCACCGGCGGCATCCTCCTCGAACACTTCTGGTGGGGATCGATCTTCCTCGTCAACGTGCCCGTGGTGCTCCTCGCCCTCGCCCTGATGCTGTGGCTCGTCCCCGACTCCCGCGACCCGAACCCCGGCCGCGTCGACATACCCGGCGTGCTGCTCTCCGTCGTCGGACTCGTCCTCCTCGTGTACGGGATCATCCGCGGCGGCGAACTGGCGAGCTTCACCGACGTCACCGTCCTCGCGCCCGTCCTCGGCGGCCTCGCGGTCCTCGTCGTCTTCGTCCTCCACGAGCGGCGCAGCGACCACCCGGCCATCGACATGTCGTACTTCAAGAAGCCCGCGTTCTCGGCGGCCGTCGCCGCGATCGCCCTCGTCTTCTTCGCCCTCATGGGCGTCACCTTCTTCTCCGCCTTCTACCTGCAGAGCGTCCGCGGCTACAGCGCGCTGCAGTCCGGGCTGCTCATCCTGCCGCTGGCCGTCGCGCAGATGGTCTTCGCGCCCCGGGCCCGGCTCGTCGTCGAGCGCTTCGGGGCGCGGGCGGTCTGCACCGCCGGCATGCTCCTCGTCGCCCTCGGTCTGGCCGCCTTCGCCTTCTTCGAGGCCGACACCCCCGTCTGGGTCCTGGAGGTCGTCTTCTTCCTCCAGGGCGCGGGCATGGCGCACATCATGCCGCCGGTCACGGTCTCGATCATGCAGGCGCTGCCCCGCGAGAAGGCGGGCTCCGGCTCCGCCATCAACAACACCTTCCGGCAGGTCGGCGGCGCGCTGGGCGTGGCCGTCCTCGGCTCGGTGCTCTCCTCCACGTACCGGGGCGAGATCGAGGGACACCTCGGTGCCGTCCCGGCGGCCCTGCGCGACACGGCGGGCGAGTCCGTCGAGGCGACGCTCGCGGTCGCCGCGAGGCTCGGCCCGGCGGGCAAGGACCTGGTCGCCCCCGCGTACACGGCCTTCCTGGACGCGATGCACGTCACGGCTCTGGCCTCGGCGGTGATCGGCGTGGCGGGCGCGGTGGTGGTGGCGCTGTTCCTTCCGGGCCGGGCCCCGACGGGCGGTCCGGGGCGGGGCGCGACCCCGACCACCCCGGACCAGACCCCGGCCACGACCCCGACCGGCTGACCCCGCC
>NZ_MWIG01000142.1:0-7286 GCF_002156145.1 Streptomyces sp. NRRL B-24572
CGGCGATCAGGTACGAGACCACGATGCCGGGCCCGGCATCGTGGTCTCGTACCTGATCGCCGGCGCGCTCGCGATGCTGGTGATGCGGATGCTCGGCGAGATGTCGGCGGCGATGCCCGCCTCGGGCGCGTTCTCGGTCCACGCGGAGCGGGCGCTCGGCCGCTGGGCGGGGTTCTCGGTGGGCTGGCTGTACTGGTTCCTGCTCGTCGTGGTCCTCGCCGTGGAGGCGACGGGCGCGGCGCGGATCGCGCACGGCTGGGTGCCGGGCGTGCCGCAGTGGGGCTGGGTCCTCGTCTTCATGATCGTGTTCACCCTCGCCAACCTGGCGGCGGTGAAGAACTTCGGCGAGTTCGAGTTCTGGTTCGCGGCGCTCAAGGTCGGCGCGATCGTCCTCTTCCTCGTCCTCGGGGTGCTCGCGATCGTCGGGTGGCTGCCCACGGCGTCGATTCCTTCTGGGGACCCCGTGGGCCTCGCGAACCTGACCGGGCAGGGCGGTTTCCTGCCCAACGGCTGGTCCGGGGTGGTGTCCGGAGTCCTCGCCGTCGTCTTCGCCTTCGGCGGTCTCGAGGTCGTCACCATCGCGGCGGCCGAGTCCGACGACCCGGCGCGGAACGTGGCGCGCGCGGTGCGCAGCGCGGTCTGGCGGATCCTCTTCTTCTACGTGGGTTCGATGCTGGTCGTCGTGACGCTGCTGCCGTGGACCTCGATGAAGCCGGGCGAGTCGCCGTACGTGGCGGTCCTGGACGCGATCGGGGTGCCGGGGGCCGGTCAGATCATGAACGTAGTGGTGTTCGTGGCGCTGCTCTCGGCGCTCAACGCGAACCTGTACGGCTCGTCCCGGATGGTGTTCTCGCTCGCGGAGCGCGGGGAGGCGCCGAAGGGGCTCCTGAAGTTCTCCGGCGGAGGGGGCCCCTCCCGGACGGAGTCCGGGGGAGTGCCGCGCCGGGCGGTGCTCGCCTCGGTGGCCTTCGGCTTCGTCTCCGTCCTGCTCAATCTCAAGTGGCCGGATTCCGTCTTCCTCTACATGCTCAACGCCGTCGGGGCGGTGCTCCTCTTCGTCTGGGCGCTGATCGCGGTCTCCCAGCTGCGGCTGCGGCGGCGGATCGAGCGGGAGGCGCCGGAGACGCTGACGCTGAAGATGTGGGGCTTCCCGTGGCTGAGCTGGGTGGCGCTGGCCGCGATGGGCGCGGTGCTGGTCCTGATGCTGAACGACGACGGGGCGCGCCCGCAGGTGCTGTGGTCGGCGGGGGCGACCGGCGCGGTGCTGCTGGTGGCGTGGGTACGGGGGCTGCGCACTTCCTCAACAAAGCGGAACTGATTCTTCACTTTGCGTGAAGGTCGTGACCGTATAGCGGACTCCGGTTCCCTCTGAGCGGTGCGCCCACCCAGACTGTGGGCTCCCTCCCCGTCTCAGCTAGTGAACAGGGCTCGCCCATGTCTCGGACCACCGCGCCCGCGCCGGCCGACCGCAAGGACGGCGCGACCGCACCTGCCGAGGGCCTGTCACACGGCCTCAAGCAGCGCCATCTCTCGATGATCGCCCTCGGCGGCGTCATCGGCGCCGGGCTCTTCGTCGGCTCCGGCGCCGGCATCGCCGCCGCCGGGCCCTCGATCGTCATCGCCTACGCGATCTCGGGCGTCCTCGTGATGCTCGTGATGCGGATGCTCGGCGAGATGTCGGCCGCGAACCCGGCCTCCGGCTCCTTCTCCGTCCACGCCGAGCGCGCCTTCGGCTCCTGGGCGGGCTTCACCTCGGGCTGGGCCTTCTGGTTCCTGCTCTGCGTCGCCGTCGGCCTGGAGGGCATCGGCGCCGCGAAGATCATGACCGGCTGGTTCCCCGGCAGCCCCGAGTGGGCCTGGGTCGCGCTCTTCATGCTGGTCTTCTGCGTCACCAACCTGGCGGCCGTGAAGAACTTCGGCGAGTTCGAGTTCTGGTTCGCGGCGCTCAAGGTCGGCGCGATCGTCCTCTTCCTCGGCATCGGCGTCCTCGCGATCCTCGGCGTCCTGCCCGGCACGGACGCCCCCGGCACCGCGAACCTCACCGGCGAGGGCGGCTTCTTCCCGCACGGCACCGAGGGCCTCATCGTGGGCCTGCTGGCCTCCGTCTTCGCGTACGGCGGCCTGGAGACGGTCACCATCGCGGCGGCCGAGTCGGAGCACCCGGTGCAGGGCGTCGCCAAGGCCGTCCGTACGGCGATGTGGCGGATCGCGCTCTTCTACATCGGCTCCATGGCGGTCATCGTCACCCTCGTCCCGTGGGGCGACAAGGCGGTCGTCGAGAAGGGCCCGTACGTCGCCACGCTGGACCACCTGGGCATCCCGGCGGCCGGCCAGATCATGAACGTGGTCGTGCTCGTCGCCCTGCTCTCGGCGATGAACGCCAACATCTACGGCGCCTCCCGGATGGCCGGCTCGCTGGTCGCCCGTGACCAGGGCCCGAAGGCGCTGGGCAAGCTGTACGGCGGGGTCCCCCGTCCGGCCGTGCTCGTCTCCTGCGTCGTCGGCTTCGGCTGCGTCCTGCTGAGCTACTGGTCGCCGGACAAGGCCTTCATCTGGCTGCTCAACACCATCGGCGCGATCATCCTGGTCGTCTGGTTCTTCATCGCCGCCTCCCAGCTGGTGCTGCGCCGCCGCACCGAGCGCGAGGCGCCCGAGAAGCTGGTCGTGCGGATGTGGCTCTTCCCGGCGCTGACCTGGGTGGCGCTGGCCGGCATGGCGGCGATCTTCGTCCTGATGGCCCGCGAGGAGGGCACCCGTGTGCAGCTGTACTACACGGGCGCGCTGACGCTGGTGCTCGCGGTCGTCGGCTTCGTACGCCAGAAGACGGCGGCGGGCCGGGCCTCCTGACGCCTTCCCCGCTCGCACGAAACCCCCGGACCACCGCTCGGTCCGGGGGTTTCGTCATGCCCTGGCGCGCGCCCCAGGACGAAGGGCTGATCAACTTCCCTCTCAGCTGCTGTTAGCCTGCACTTGCACAGAGGTTGCAATAAGCCGTCGAAGGGCTCGGGCACATGGCGATCTACACACTTCCGGAGCTGCCGTACGACTACGCGGCGCTGGAGCCGGTGATCAACCCGCAGATCATCGAGCTGCACCACGACAAGCACCACGCCGCGTACGTGAAGGGTGCGAACGACACCCTGGAGCAGCTGGAGGAGGCGCGCGCGAAGGACCAGTGGGGGGCGGTCAACGGCCTGGAGAAGAACCTGGCCTTCCACCTCTCCGGCCACATCCTCCACTCCATCTACTGGAACAACATGGCGAGCCCGAAGGGCGGCGAGGGCGGCGGCGAGCCGCTGGCCGCCGACGGCGTCGGTGAGCTCGCGGACGCGATCACCGAGTCCTTCGGCTCCTTCGCCAGGTTCAAGGCCCAGCTGACCAAGGCCTCCGCGACCACCCAGGGCTCCGGCTGGGGCGTCCTCGCGTACGAGCCGGTCAGCGGCCGCCTCATCGTCGAGCAGGTCTACGACCACCAGGGCAACGTCGGGCAGGGCTCGGTCCCGATCCTGGTCTTCGACGCCTGGGAGCACGCCTTCTACCTGCAGTACAAGAACCAGAAGGTCGACTTCATCGAGGCCATGTGGCAGGTCGTCAACTGGCAGGACGT
Source organism: Streptomyces sp. NRRL B-24572 (assembly GCF_002156145.1). NCBI lineage: Bacteria > Bacillati > Actinomycetota > Actinomycetes > Kitasatosporales > Streptomycetaceae > Streptomyces > Streptomyces sp. NRRL B-24572. The sequence continues at coordinate 3,608 of NZ_MWIG01000142.1, forward strand.
GCAGCGGCGCTATGCGACGGCGAAGGCCTCGGTGCCGCTGATCTCCATCTGATCTCCGTCTTGGGAACAGGCTCCTGCTCGTGATCGTCTTCTCAACCTTCACCGGGCAGGCGGATGAAAGGAGAACCCCCGCGATGACAGGAATCGCGGGGGTTCTTCCGTACCGGGACGGGGACTACTCGAAGCTGGGCGCCGCCGTCCGCGTGCGCTTGATCTCGTAGAAGCCCGGCGTCGACGCCACGAGCAGCGTGCCGTCCCACAGCCGGGCCGCCGCCTCGCCGCGCGGGGTCGGGGTGACGACGGGACCGAAGAAGGCGACCTCGTCGCCCGTCGGGCCCGGCACCGCGATGACCGGGGTGCCGACGTCCTGGCCGACCTTCTCTATGCCCTCCGTGTGGGAGGCCCGCAGCTCGGTGTCGTACGTGTCCTTGTCGGCGAAGTCCGCCAGGTCCTCGGGCAGGCCGACGTCCTTCAGCGCGCCGGCGATCGCCTCACGGGTCGGGCCCTCGCCGTTGTTGTGGAAGCGGGTGCCGAGCGCCGTGTAGAGCTTGCCTACGTACTCCTCGCCGTGCAGCTCCTTAGCGGCGACCACCACGCGGACCGGGCCCCAGGCCTGGGTCTCCAGCATCTCGCGGTATTCGGCGGGGACCTCGTCGAGCCGGTTCTCGTTGAGCACCGCCAGGCTCATGACCTTCCAGCGCACGTCGACCGGGCGCACCTGCTCGACCTCCAGCATCCAGCGGGAGGTCATCCAGGCCCACGGGCACAGCGGGTCGAAGTAGAAGTCGGCGGTGGTCCTGCTCTCGGACATGTCACTCCTCGGTAAGGCCGCGATGAAGGGCTTGCGCCGAAAAGGGGGAACATCCCGGGGGCCGACCGCATTCCCGCGCGTCGGCATCGCCGTGTGCCGCGTGACAGCAGCGCATGGGAGGATCGGTGCTGTTTCGAACGCGCCACGAAGGAGTGACCGTGCCCGGTGAGAATCTGTCCCGCGACGAGGCCCACGAGCGGGCCGCGCTGCTGTCCGTCGACGGGTACGAGGTCGTCCTCGACCTCAGGTCGGCGGTCGGCGACTCCGACGAGGCGGTGCGCACCTTCCGCTCGCGGACGACGATCCGCTTCCGCCGTACGGGGACGGGCGACGCCACCTTCGTGGACCTGATCGCCCCGTCCGTGAACGCGATCACGCTCAACGGCCGTTCCCTCGACCCGGCGGTCGTCTTCGACGGCGCGCGGATCGCGCTCGACGACCTGGCCGACGAGAACGTCCTCGTGGTGGACGCGCAGTGCGCCTACAGCCGCACCGGCGAGGGCATGCACCGCTTCGTCGACCCGGAGGACGGCGAGGTCTACCTCTACACGCAGTACGAGCCGGCCGACGCCCGCCGGGTGTACGCCAACTTCGAGCAGCCCGACCTCAAGGCCCCGTACCGCTTCTCGGTGACCGCGCCCGAGGGCTGGACGGTGTGGAGCAACGGTGCCGGGGAGCAGGACGCCGAGGGCGTGTGGCGGTTCGCGGAGACGGCGCCGATCTCCACGTACATCACGTGCGTCGTGGCCGGTCCGTACCACTACGTGACCGACAGCTACACGCGCGGCGACCTGGAGATCCCGCTCGGCGCGATGTGCCGGAAGTCGCTCGCGAAGCACTTCGACGCGGACGACGTCTTCCTGATCACCAAGCAGGGCTTCGACTTCTTCCACGACAACTTCGACTACCCGTACCCCTTCGGGAAGTACGACCAGGCCTTCGTCCCCGAGTACAACCTCGGCGCGATGGAGAACCCGGGCATGGTGACCTTCCGCGAGGAGTACATCTACCGGGGCAAGGTCACCCAGGCCGCGTACGAGAGCCGGGCCAACGTCATCCTGCACGAGATGGCGCACATGTGGTTCGGCGACCTGGTCACCATGGTGTGGTGGGACGACCTGTGGCTGAAGGAGTCCTTCGCGGACTTCATGGGCTCCTTCGCGAACGCCGAGGCCACCCGCTTCACCAACAGCTGGGTGACCTTCGCCAACAACCGCAAGGCCTGGGCGTACCGCGCCGACCAGCTGCCGTCCACGCACCCGGTCACGGCCGACATCCGTGACCTGGAGGACGCCAAGCTCAACTTCGACGGCATCACGTACGCCAAGGGCGCCTCGGTGCTCAAGCAGCTCGTCGCGTACGCCGGGCGGGACGCGTTCCTTGAGGGCGCGCGCCGCTACTTCAAGCGCCACGCCTACGGGAACACGCGCCTGGCCGACCTTCTCGCGATCCTGGAGGAGACCTCCGGGCGCGACATGAAGGCCTGGGCGAAGTCCTGGCTCCAGACCTCCGGCGTCAACAGCCTGACCCCGGCCGTCACCTACGACGCGGAGGGCCGGATCACCGAGCTCGCCGTCCTCCAGGAGGGCGACGAGCTGCGTCCCCACCGGGCGGCCGTCGGCCTCTACCGGCTCTCGGGCGGGGAGCTCGTGCGGTACGCGCGGGCCGAGGCCGACATCACCGGCGCCCGGACCGTCGTCGACGGGCTCGCGGGCGAGGAGAGGCCCGACCTGGTCCTCGTCAACGACGACGACCTCACCTACTGCAAGATCCGCTTCGACGAGGGCTCGCTCGCGACCCTGCGGGAGCACCTCGGCGACATCACCGACCCGCTGGCCCGCGCCCTGTGCTGGTCGGCGCTGTGGAACCTGACCCGCGACGGGCTCATGCCCGCCCGGGACTTCGTCGCCGTCGCGCTCGCCTTCGCGGGCCGCGAGACCGACATCGGCGTCCTGCAGATGGTGCACGGCTGGACGAAGTCGGCCGTCACCCTCTACGCGGCGCCCGCGTGGCGCGAGGAGGGCGGGCGGCTGCTCGCCGAGGGCGGGCTGCGCGAGCTGCGGGTGGCCGAGCCGGGCAGCGAGCACCAGCTGACCTGGGCGCGGTTCTTCGCGGCGACCGCCTCCACCGAGGCCGACTTCCAGCTCCTGGAGGGGCTGCTCGACGGCACGGCGAAGATCGACGGCCTCGACGTCGACCAGGAGCTGCGCTGGGCGCTGCTCTCCCCGCTGGCCGTGCACGGGCGCGCGGACGAGACCCGGATCGGCGAGGAGCTCGCCCTCGACGACACGGCGTCGGGCAAGCGCCACCAGACCCGTCTGCTCGCCTCGCGGCCCTCGGCGGCGGTCAAGGCGCAGGCCTGGGCGCAGGTCGTCGAGTCGGACACCCTGTCGAACGCGCTGGTCGAGGCGACCATCGCGGGCTTCGTCCAGCCCTCGCAGCGCGAGCTGATCGCGCCGTACGCGGAGAAGTACTTCGCGGCGATCGAGCGGCTGTGGGGCGAGCGGTCGATCCAGATCGGCATCGACGTGGTCCGGGGCCTGTTCCCGGGGCTCCAGGACCGTCCGGAGACGCTGGCCGCGACGGACGCGTGGCTGTCGGAGCACGCGGCGGCCGCGCCGGCGCTGCGTCGTCTCGTGCTCGAGGCGCGGGACGACCTGGCGCGGGCGCTGCGGGCGCAGGAGTGCGACGGCCTGGCCCCGTGAGTTCCGGCCGATGGGGGCCGCGGACCGCGGCCCCCATCGGCCGTCGAACGTGCGTACTTTAGGGCGAGGTTGTCCCTAAATGTCGACGAGCGTGTAACAGGGGTTAGGGGAGCCTTCGGGCGCGGAAGACCCCCGACATGAACCACAACACCCCCATCACCCC
>NZ_MWIG01000143.1:0-8939 GCF_002156145.1 Streptomyces sp. NRRL B-24572
CGGCCCGGACCGGGGCGACCGGGGTGGCGTGGTGCGTCGGCTGGTGGGCCGACTGGTGCGTGGGCCGGTGCGTGGGCTCCTGCTGGTGCCGGATCCGCACGGTGCCGACGTCCGGGTGGTCGTGGCCGTCGCAGACCACGCTGACCTCGTACGTACCGTCCAGGAGGCCCGACCTGATCGTGGTGTCGCCGAACAGCGGGTCGCCCCCGCCGTCCCGGCCGGTCAGCTCCGCGTCGGCGACGAACGCCTTGGACTTGGCCGCGCCGGTCGTGCCCTTGCAGCCCTGGACGCGGACGTCGACGTCGGCGCCGGGCGAGGCGGTGGACGGGGTGACGGTCGCCTTCACCCCGTCGTGGGCGTACGCGCCACCGGCCGCCGGTGCCAGGACGAGCACCAGGGCCGCCCCTGCGGCACGGAGAGCAATGGGACCTGAACGCATCGTGACCTCCTGATACTGGCAGGGTCACCCGGATCGGCGCTTCTCGCATCCGCAGGGGCTGGACGCCGTGCCCCTTACACGCGGTCGACGAGGTCCGCGATCGACTTCACGACCTTCGACGGGCGGAACGGGAAGCGGTCGATCTCCGCCTGCGTGGTCAGACCGGTCAGGACCAGGAAGGTCTGCATGCCGGCCTCGAGACCGGCCAGGATGTCGGTGTCCATCCGGTCGCCGATCATGGCGCTGGACTCGGAGTGGGCGCCGATCGCGTTGAGACCGGTGCGCATCATGAGCGGGTTCGGCTTGCCCGCGAAGTACGGCTCCTTGCCGGTGGCCTTCGTGATGAGGGCGGCGACGGAGCCGGTGGCCGGGAGCGGGCCCTCCAGGGAGGGGCCGGTCTCGTCGGGGTTGGTGCAGATGAAGCGGGCGCCGGCGTTGATGAGGCGGACGGCCTTGGTCATCGCCTCGAAGGAGTACGTACGGGTCTCGCCGAGCACCACGTAGTCCGGGTCGTGGTCGGTGAGGACGTAGCCGATGTCGTGGAGGGCCGTGGTGAGGCCGGCCTCGCCGATGACGTACGCGGTGCCGCCCGGGCGCTGGTCGTCGAGGAACTTGGCGGTGGCGAGGGCCGAGGTCCAGATGTTCTCGACGGGGACTTCGAGTCCCATGCGGGCGAGGCGGGCGTGCAGGTCGCGGGCGGTGTAGATCGAGTTGTTGGTGAGGACCAGGAAGGGCTTCCCGGTCTCCCGCAGCTTCTTGATGAACGCGTCGGCGCCGGGGATCGGCACGCCCTCGTGGATGAGGACGCCGTCCATGTCGGTGAGCCAGGATTCGATCGGCTTGCGCTCTGCCATGGGTGCGGGACTCCTGCCGTACAAACGTGACGAACGTGCGGTGTGCTGGGGGCGACGCGACGACGCTGTGGCGACGCCCCCAGCGTAGGTCAGGAAGTGCTGATCTTGACCCCGTCGATCGTCCAGTACCAGTTGTTGGAGCCCGTGTAACGGAAACGGAAGCTGACGTTCGAGGCCCCGGCCGGCACGGCGACCGTGACCGACTGCGGCTGCGAGACGACGTCGGCCGTGTAGCTCTTGACGACCGTCGGCGTGCCGCCGTTGAAGCTCACCAGGATCTGGGCGGTCTGCGGCGCCTCCTGGCGGTAGAAGGTGGTGAAGTCGAGGGTGACGCGGGCGGCGCCGGTGACCGCGTACGCGGGCGTGACCAGCGTCGAGTCGTACGTACCGGAGAACGCCTTGTCGGCCCACTCGTCGGAGTCGGCGACGGCGAAGACGCCCCGGGCGCGGACGTTGAGCTCGCGGGACTGGTCGCGCTGGGCGCGGGACCAGAACTCGTCGGTGGCGAAGGACCAGCCGCGCCACTCGGTCATGCCGCCGGTGCCCATGGCGTTGTTGACGACGGACCAGCCGCTGGGCGCGGTGTGGGTGAAGCCGAGGACGCCGGTGGGGATGCCGGTCTCGTCGACGCGGCCGGAGAGGGACGGGTAGAGGGCGTCGAAGGGGTCGGTCGACCGCTCTTGTATCGGCTTGCCGTCGAGGCCCCAGGAGGGGTCGGGGACGATGCCGAGCTGGTGGAAGACGGTGGCGGCGACGTCGACGAGCCGGGTGTCGATGGGGCGGGCGCCGGCGGCGATGCCGGGGCCCTGGGCGAGGACGAAGGTGCGGCGCTCCTCGATGCTGGAGCCGCCGTGGCCGCCGGCGTCGGTGTGGCCGTGGTCGGTGGCGACGATGACGGTCCAGCGCTCGTCGGCGTACGTGGGACGGGCCTGGACCGCGGCGAGGAGCCGGCCGAGGTAGCCGTCCTGGACGTCGATGGCGTCGAGGTACTTCTGGCTGGCGGCGCCGTAGTTGTGGCCGATCTCGTCGGTCTCGCCGAAGTAGACGAAGAGGACGTCGGGGTTCTGGTTGCGGAGGACGTCCTCGGTGAGGTCGGTGATCGTGAGGTCGTTGACCGCGTAGTCGTTGTTGTAGACGAGCTTGGCGTCGGCGCCGGGGGTGACGGTGCCGTACGTGTCGAGTTCGGGCCAGTCGACGGCGGCGAAGAGCGAGAGCTCGGGGCGGACCTGGTTCAGGCGGGCGAGGAAGCCGGGGTACCGGCCGTAGTCGCGGCCGGCGAAGGTGTTGTCCTTCACGCCGTGCTTGTCGGGCCAGACGCCGGTGGAGATGGTCGACCAGCCGGGTCCCGAGAGGGTGCCGGCCATCGGGTTGGCGTAGAGCAGGGAGCGGCCGTAGGTGCCGTTCGTCATCAGGGACTTGAGGGTGGGGGCCTTGGCGGCGTCGATCCGGTCGTACCGCAGTCCGTCCATGCCGACGAAGAGCACCTTGTCCTGGCTGGTGCCGTTCGGGAGCGTCGGGGCGGTGACCGCGAGGGCGGCGGGGGCGGTGGCGAGACCGGTGGCGGCGACGGCCGCGGTGGCACCGGCGGCGGCGAGCACGGTGCGGCGGGAGATGCCGTTGATCGGCATGTCGGAGTCCTCCGTGGAGTCCGTGGAAGTGTGTCGGGACGCGCCAACGCCCCCGATTCCTCAGGGGCGTTGGTCCGTACCCGTTATCTTTCCGCGATGTTCGGAGGCTTTCCAGAGTCGTACGGTGAACTCTTGGCTGCCGATCGGCGGCCGATCAGCTTCCGGTCGCGGACTTCCACGCGTCGACGTACGCCGCGAGGTTCTTGTCGATGTCGGACCAGTCCGGCTCGAAGACCTCGACGCCGTCCATCAGCTTGGCCAGTTCGATGGCGTTGGCGTCGGTGGTCTTGACGTCCTTGCGGGCCGGGAAGCCGCCGCCGATGGCGCTGACCTCGCGCTGGGCGCCCTCGCTCAGCATGAAGTCGAGGAGCTTCCTGCCGTTCTCGGTGTGCGGGGCCTTGTTCACCAGGCCGGCCGCGTACGGCAGGGCGAAGGTGGTGGGCTTGCCGCCGTCCTTCGCCGGGAACCAGATGCCGAGGTTCGGCATGGACTTGGCCTGGGCGAAGTTCATCTGGACGTCGCCGTTGGCGACGAGGAGTTCGCCCTTGTCCACCTTGGGGGCGAGCTTGGAGGTGGAGGAGGACGGGCCGACGTTGTTGGCCTGGAGCTTCTTCAGGTACTCCATCGCCGGCTCCTTGCCGCCGAAGTCGTGCATCGCCTTGATGAGGACGGCGGTGCCGTCGCCCGCGACGCCGGGGGTGGAGTACTGGAGCCTGTCCTTGTACTTCGCGTCGAGCAGCTCCTCCCAGGTCTTGGGTGCGGCCGGGAGCTCCTTCTTGCTGTGGACGAAGCCGAAGTAGTTGTTGACGACGGAGGTCCAGGTGCCGTCGTCGGACTTGTCGGCGCCGTCGACCTGGTCGGCGCCCTTCGGCTCGTACTTCTGGAGCAGGCCCTTGGAGCCGGCCTGCTGGATGAAGGGCGGCAGGGTGACGAGCACGTCGGCCTGGGTGTTGGACTTCTCGCGGAGGGCGCGCTGCACCATCTCGCCGGAGCCGCCCTCGACGTACTTCACCTTGATGCCGGTCTGCTTCTCGAAGTCGGCGAAGACCTTGTCGTACCAGCCGTCGCCCGCCTCGCCCTTGAGGCCGTCGGCGCTGTAGACGGTGACGACCTTCTCGGTGGAGGCGTCGGAGGAGCCGCCGCAGGCGGTGAGGCCGGCGGCGAGGACGAGGGCGCCGGTGACGGCGGCGACCGGCTTGGCGTACGTACGCATAACGTTGTTCTCTCCTGAGTGCCTGGGTGACTTAGCGGTAGGACGCTTTGGTACGGATGCGGGAGACGGCCAGCAGGGCGAGGAGCGTCGCCGCCATGAGGACCACGGCGAGCGCCGAGCCGGTGAACAGGGAGCCCCGGTCGGTGGCGGTGAAGATGAGCACCGGCAGCGGCATCCAGTCCGGCGGGTAGAGCATCATCGTGGCGCTGAGCTCTCCCATGGACAGGGCGAAGCAGAGCCCGGCGGCCGCGTTCAGGGACGGCAGCAGGAGCGGGAGCTTCACCCGGAGCAGGACGTACGAGGGGCGGGCGCCGAGACTGGCCGCCGCCTGCTCGTACATCGGGTCAAGGCGCCGGATGGCCGCCGAGACCGACTGGTGGGCGAACGCCGTGACGAGGACGGTGTGCGCGAGGATCACGATCCAGCGGGTGCCGTTGAGGAGCATCGGCGGCTGCGAGAACGCGACGAGGACGGCGAGGCCGACGACCACGGACGGCACGGCGACCGGCAGCATGAACAGGGCGTCGAGGAGCCGCTTGCCCTTCCTGCCGAGCGCGGCCGCGGCGAGCGCGGCCCAGGTGCCGACGGTCAGCGCGATCACGCTCGCGGTGACGGCCGTGACCAGGCTGGTGGTGAGCGCCTGGAGGGACTCGCCCCGGGTGGCCGCCGCGTAGTGGGCGGTGGTCGGCCCGGAGGGGAAGGCGCCGGACCAGTGGGTGGAGAACGAGGCGGCGAGGATGACGAGGAGGGGCAGGGCGAAGAGCGGGACGAAGAGGACCGCGAACAGCACCCAGGCCGTCCACTTTCCCGTACGGCTATGCACCAGCACGGCGGCTCACCCCCCGGTAGAGGACGTAGAGGCCGACCGAGAGCGCGACGTTGACGACGGCGACGACGCAGGCGGCGGCGTAGTCGGATTCGAGGATGGCCTTGGAGTAGACGAGCATCGGGAGGGTCGTGACGCCCTTGGCGCCGGTGAAGAGGACGATCCCGAACTCGTTGAGGCACATGACCAGGACGAGGCTGCCGCCGGCGGCGAGCGCGGGCAGCGCCTCGGGCAGGATCACCTGCCGCACGATCCGCAGCGGCCGGGCGCCGAGCGAGGACGCCGCCTCCAGCTGGGCGGTCTCGATCTGCGAGAACGCGGCGAGGAGCGGGCGCATCACGAACGGGGTGAAGTACGTGATCTCGGCGAGGAGGACGCCCCACGGGGTGGTGAGGAAGTGGAAGGGCCCTTCGGCCGCTCCCGTGGCGTCCGTCCACAGCCCGTTGGCCATGCCGACCGTGCCGTAGACGAACAGCAGGGCGAGCGTGATCAGGAAGGACGGGAAGGAGAGGAAGACGTCGATGAACTTCGACACCGCCTTCCCGCCGGGGAAGGGCACGAACGCGATCACGAGCGCGAGCACGAAGCCGAGGACGAGACAGCCGACGGTGGCGGCGACGGCCAGCCACACGGTGGTGACGAGCGCCTCGCGGAAGGAGGCGGAGGCGAACACCCCGGCGTACGCACCGGGGGCGAGGGACTCCCGGACGACGAGGGCGAGGGGGTAGAGGAAGACGAGCGCGAGGACGGCGACGGGAGGGAGGGCCCAGAGCACTGTCGTGGGCAATCGTCCGCCAGGGGCGCGGGGGTCCCTCCCGGACGGAGTCCGGGGGAGGGTGGGCACGGCCCCCGGTGCGGGCCGCCGTTCGAGGAGACCCTCAGCCATCGGTCACCCCCGCGGCGAGCAGCACCGCATCCTCGGGCGCGAAGTGCAAAGTCACCCGGCCCCCCAGCGGAGGCGTCTCCTTCAGCTCCCGTACGTCCGCCTTCACCCGGTGCCCGCCCACCTCGACGTACAGCCGGTGCGTGGACCCCCGCCACTGGACCTCGGTGATCCGCCCGCTCAGGGCGTTCGGTCCGGGGCCGAGGCCGACGAGGTGCGGCCGGACGCAGAGGGTGGCGGTCGCGCCGGGCGCGGCCTCGGAAGCCGGCACCTCCAGCTCGACGCCCTCGAAGGTGACCCCCTTCGCGGCCACCGTCACCGGCAGCAGGTTCGCGTTGCCGACGAACGACGCCGTGAACTCCGTACGGGGCCGCCGGTACAGGTCCTGCGGGGTGCCGCAGTCCTGGAGCCTGGCCTTGTCCATGACGGCGATCCGGTCGGCGAGGGTCAGCGCCTCGACCTGGTCGTGGGTGACGTACAGGATCGACACGTCGGGGAGTTCGCGGTGCAGTCGGGCCAGTTCGGCGAGCATCCCGGAGCGCAGCTGGGCGTCGAGCGCGGAGAGCGGTTCGTCGAGGAGGAGCACGTTCGGGCGGATGGCGAGGGCCCGGGCGATGGCGACGCGCTGCTGCTGGCCGCCGGAGAGCTCCCGGGGGTAGCGCCGGGCGTAGGCCGCCATGCCGGTCATCTCCAGGGCTTCGGCGACCCGCCCCGGGACCTCGCCCTTCGGCACCTTCCGGGCCTTGAGGCCGAAGGCGACGTTGGCGTCCACCCTGAGGTGGGGGAAGAGGGCGTACTGCTGGACGACCATGCCGATGCCCCGCTTGTACGGCGGGAGCGCGGTGACGTCGCGTTCGCCGATGAACACCCGTCCGGAGGCCGGCCGGACGAATCCGGCGACGGCCCGCAGCGCGGTCGTCTTGCCGGAGCCGGAGGGCCCGAGGAGCGCCATGACCTCGCCGGGCTCGACGGTCAGGTCGAGGGAGTCGAGGACGGTGTTGCTCCCGTAGGCGACGGTGACGCCGTCGAAGCGGATGCCGCTGGTCATGCCGTGCGCCCCTCGTACTCCCCTGTCAGGGACGGGAGTTCCGCGACCGAGGCGAGGACGTGCGTGGCGCCGTGCTCCTTGAGCGCGGTCTCGTCGTGCGCGCCCGTGAGGACGCCGGCGACGATCCCGGCGCCGGAGCGGACGCCGCTGAGCATGTCGTACGAGGTGTCGCCGGCGACCACGATCTGCCGGACGTCGTCGACGGCTCCGGTACGGAGGAAGGCGGCGAGGACCATGTCCGGGTAGGGCCGGCCCCGGCCGCCCGCGTCCGCCGGGCAGAGGGTCAGCTCGACGAGGTCCCGCCAGCCGAGGGCGTCGAGGATGGCGTCCTGGGTGACGCGGGCGAAGCCGGTGGTGAGGACGACGGTGCGGCCCTGGTCCTTCAGCCGGGCGATGGCCTCGGCCGCGCCGGGGACGGGGGCGACGAGTCCGCCGGAGACCAGCTCTCCGTACGCGGCCTCGAAGGCGAGGTTGGCCTGCTGTGCGCGGGTCTCGTCGCCGCCGAAGAGGTGGCGGAAGACGGAGATCTTGGACTCGCCCATGGTGGCGCGGACGTAGTCGATCATCGTGGCCGGGTCTTCGCCGAGGCGTTCGGCGGCGGCCGTGAAGGCCTGCTCGACGAGTCCGCCGTCGGCGACGGTGGTGCCGGCCATGTCGAGTACGACGAGGTTCATGTCGGTCGTCTGCTTCTTCACGGTGGTCACCAGCCCAGTTCGTTCGCGGTCGTCTCGGCGATGGCGGGCGAGCAGGTCATGCCGCGGCCGCCGGGGCCCGTCACCAGCCAGACGCCGTCGCGGACCTGCTGGCGGTGCACGACCCTGCTGGTGTCGACGCACTGCGCGTACACCCCGGCCCAGCGGCGCTTGATCTTCGGCAGCGGGCGGCCGAGGAAGGACTCGACGACGCGGGTGAGGTGCTCGTAGGGGTCTTCGAGGGTGTCGAAGGCGAAGGGGTGCTCGTACTCGTGGGTGTCGCCGATGGTCAGTCCGCCGTCGAGGCGCTGCACCATGAGCAGCTGCATCTTGTGGGCGGCGGCGGTCGGGTCCTGCGCCTGGCCCTCGTTGAGGGCGTCGAGGGCGGGGGACGCGTACGCCGGGTAGTAGCGGAAGGAGTCGGCGTCGGCGACGGAGGTGGTGAGCGGTTCGCCGAGGGGTTCGGTCTGCATCATCTGGAGCCGGACGCGGCGGACGGGTATCTCGCCGGCGACCTCGCGGACGAGGCCGGAGAGCCAGGCGCCGGTGCACAGGACGACGGCGTCGCCGGTGTGGACCTCGCCGCGGTCGTCGCGGACCCCGCTGCGTCCATTGCCATTGGCGTCTACGACGTCCCGGACTTCGCGGTTGGGCAGGAAGGTGTACTTCCCGGTGGCGAGGAGGGCCTCGCGGAGGGCGAGCTGGGCGAGGCGCGGCTCGACGGCCGCGTCCCGCTCGCACCACAGGGCCGCCTCGAAGTCGCCGCGCAGGGCCGGGTTGACCGCGCGCGCCTCGGCGGCCGTGAGGAGCTTGTAGCCGCGGGCTGCGGCGTCGGGGCGGGCCACGGCGGCCTCGGCGACGGCGAGTTCGAGCTCGTTCCGTACGGGGGTGAGGGAGCCGATGGCCCGGAAGCCGAGGCCGGGGACGCGGGCGCCGATGCCCTCCCAGAGTTCGCGGGCGCGGAGGGCGGTGTCGAGCTCCTCCCCGCCGGCCCGGCCGCTCACCCAGATCTGGCCGAAGTTGCGGAGCGACGCCCCGCGCGCCTCGGCCTCGCGCTCGATGTGTACGACCTCGTGGCCGCGTTCCACTGCGTGCCAGGCGTGCATGGTTCCCACCACGCCGGCTCCTACGACGATCACCTTCATGACGACGACGGTCGCGGGATCGGGTGGACCGGACGGATCCGGCGGACGACGGGACGGTGAACGGACCGACAAGCTTGGACCAGACCCGTTATCGTTCCGTTATCAACCCGGGGTCTCCGGCCTGGCGTGCGATCAGTCCTGCTGCCCCAGGTGGGTGGTGAAGCTGAACCGGTCGCCCCGGTAGAGCGTGCGGACCCGCTCCAGGGGCCGC
>NZ_MWIG01000144.1:0-15904 GCF_002156145.1 Streptomyces sp. NRRL B-24572
GCACGCACGAGTGCCGTCGCCGCCCCCGCGCCGACGGCACTCGTGCGTGCGGACCGGTCCTCACGTCATGTTGAAGTACGGGAGCGGGCCGGCCGGCTGGTCGGCGGTGACACGGCGGATCACGGCGATCGCCAGGATCGAGTCCAGGATGCCGATGGCGTGGTCGACCGGGTTGTCGTACTGGGTCTGGTGCAGCACCAGGAGGTGGACCGCGGCCGAGACCGGACCGTCGCAGAGCCAGACGAACCACCAGGCGTTGATCAGCCAGGTGTCGCGGGGCGGGCCGCCGGCCCGCCGGATGTCCAGGGTGATGCGCCGCGGCAACCACCACATCGCGAGCGGGATGATCCACGCGCCGAGGGCGAAGGCGGGGGAGTACCTGTGGGTGCCGGGCGCGAGCACCTCGGCGTTGCAGCGGGCCCGGTGGAACCAGAACAGGAAGGCGATGACGCAGGCGATCTGCAGGCCGCCGAGCATGGCGGCCCCGTCCTTCAGCCAGGGGGCGTCCGGGCCGGTCTTGATGATGTACGCCTCGCCGAGGGCCGACGTGGCGATCAGACACTGGACGACGAGGGCGGGACCGGCGGGGTTGCGGAAGCGGTAGCGGGGCCCGCGCACGGCCGCAGGCCCGACGGGCACGTTGTACTGGTCCACTGGTTCGTCCCCCCTGAGTGCCGCCGCCCGCCGGTACGGTGGCGATGATCAGCGGCATCGTAGGTGCCCGCCGTCGGAGCGTCCACGGGTCCGGCATCACGTACCGCCGTCACGGCTCGGGCCGCGCCCTCGCCTGCTCCCGTACCGCCCGCGGCGACGACCCGAACTCGGCCCGGAACACCCGGCTGAAGTGACTCGCCTCGCCCAGCCCCCGGCGCGCCGCCAGGACGTACGCGGGCAGGTGGGCGAGCGACGGATCGACGAGGTCCCGGCGGATCCGCTCCAGACGCCGCCGCCGCACGTGATCGCTCACCGTCACGCCCGACTCCCGGAACAGCGCGTGCAGATGCCGTACGGAGATGTGGTGCGCCGCCGCGATCGTCCCCGGCGACAGGTCCTCCGCCAGATGTTCGTCCACGTACGCGAGGATCCGCTCCAGGACCCCCGCGGACCCGGTGCCGGAAGCCGCTCCCGCGCCGCCCGCCTCGCGCAGCAGCGTGCGCAGGATCGCCGACACGTGCTCGCCCATGTCCCGGCGGGCCAGCGGCCCGAACCCGTGCGCCCGCTCGGCCAGTTCACCGAGTACGGCGGCGAGCACCCGCCCGCTCGGTGAGCGCGGCAGCTCCGCGTTGGCCGTCACCGCGCCGTCCGCCCGCGCCAGCTGTCCGGCCGTACCGGCGTCCAGGGACAGCAGGAAGTACCGGTGCGAGGTGCCGAGTTCGAGGCGGAACGGCCGTGCGCCCGTGTAGAGCACGAAGTCGCCCGGCGCGAGCACCGCCCGCCGTCCGTCCTGCTCCAGCTCGCCTCGCCCCGACACGAGCAGGCCGAGGAGATGGCCCGGCCGGGGCGCCGCGGGGGAGGGCCGGGGCATCACCCGGACCTCCTGCTCCCCGCTGATGTCGCAGCCGCTCAGTGCGCCGAAGCGGCTCGGCCGCATGTCGGCGGCGTACCCCTCGTCGCCCGCCCGGGCCCGGACGAGCACCGTGTCCGAGGCACCCGACAGGTCCGCCGTCGCGGTGTCGAGATAGCCGAAGACCAGATTGCCGTCGTCCCGTCGCTCCACCCGCATGCCGCGCTCCTCACGCCCCCTGCCCGCACCGCGCGCACCCTTCGCGCCGTCCGGTCCGCGCACTGCGGGCACAGAACTCTGCGCTGCCGGACCAGTGCCCACCGCGGGATTGCCAGATGCTCGCAGAGTCCCCGCTGCACCCGGAAGCACAGAGGCGGTAACAGATGGATGTACTTCTGGCCATCCTTGGCCAGTTCGGCCTCTACGGCCTGCTCACGGTCGGCATCGCGGTGATCTTCGCGGCGACCCGCGTGGTCAACCTCGCCCAGGGGGACCTGGCCATGGCCGGCGCCTACGCCGCCGCGACCGCGACCGCCGCCCCCTTCGGCCTCCGTACCCTGCTCGCCCTCGCCGCCGGAGCGCCCCTGCTCCTCGTCGTCGAGCGGCTGCTGCTCCGCCGCCCCGGCTCCGACGGCCTGGCCGCCATGCTCGTCACCTGGGGCCTGGGCATGGCCCTGCGACAGGGCGCGGAACTCCTCTTCACCGGCACCTCGCGCACCGTCGCCGTACCCGTGGACGGCACGCTCGACGTCCTCGGCACCCCCTACCCGACGTACCGCCTCGTCTGCGCCCTCACCGCGATCGGCGTCATCGCCCTCGTCCTGCTCGCGGCCCACCGCACCGACTGGGGACTGCGGCTGCGGGCCGTCGCCGACAACCCGGCCATGGCCGCGCTCCTCGGCACCGACCCGCGCCGCATGCGCGCCACGGCCTTCGCCGCCGGCGGCCTCCTCGCGGTCCTCGCCGGAGCCCTCTACAGCCCCGTGCTCGCCGTGAACCCCAGCATGGGATTCGGCCTGCTCGTCCCCGTCTTCTTCGGCCTGCTGCTCAGCCGCCCCGGCGCCCTGGCCACCGCCGCCGGCGCCGCCCTGCTGATCTCCGCGCTGTCGGTCCTGCTGCGCACCTGGCTCTCCGACACCCTCGCCGAAGCCCTCTTCTACGCCGTCGTCGTCGCGATCGCCGCCCTGCGCTCGCGCCCCTGGATCGGAAGGTTCTCCGCATGGTTCCGTCGCACCCCCGCGCCCGCGAGCGCCGCATGACGCCCGCGCCCCGGACCACCGCGCTCGCGGTGGCGGGCACCCTCGCCCTCGCCCTCACCGGCTGCCAGGGCGCGGCCCTGTCCGGCGACGACGCCCCGCCCACCGGCGGACCGGTGAAGATCGGCGTGATCGTCCCGCTCACCGGACCGGTCTCCCAGGTCGGAACCGCCCTGCGCAACGGACTCGAACTGGCCGTCAAGAAGGTCAACGCCGACGGCGGCGTGCACGGCCGGCCCGTGGAGTACGTCGTGGTGGACGACGCCGGCGACCCCGCCAACTCCACCCAGCTCGCCCGCCGCCTGGTCCGCCAGGACAAGGTCACCCTGCTCTTCGGCACCATCACCGGCGACACCGCCGAAGCCGTCGGCAGGGTCGCCGACGAGGCACACGTGCCCTTCGGCACCGCCATCCTCGGCGACACCGAACACTGCTTCGCCCACCAGTGGGGCTTCGGCGAATCCACCCGCCAGATGCTCGCCCCGACCGTGCCCGGCCTCGTCGCGAAGTACGGAGGAAAGGTCGCCCTCGTCGGCTCCGACTACAACTACCCCCACTTCTACGCCGGTGTCGCCGAGGAACTCGTGAAGAAGGCCGGCGGCACCGTCGTCGCCGAGGAGTACAGCCCCCTCGGACAGACCGACTGGCAGCCGGTCATCGGCCGCCTCAAGGCCTCCGCACCCGACACCGTGCTCTCCATGGTCGTCGGCGCCGACGCCGTCACCTTCGGCAAGCAGGCCCAGCAGTTCGGGCTGCTCACCCCGGAACTCGGCTTCGAGGGCGCGTCCCTGGACGCCGACTTCCAGCCCGCGCTCGGCGAGCTCGTCGCGGGCCGCACCCACACGGTGCGCTGGAGCGACCGCCTCGACGACGCCGAGAGCCGCGCCTTCGTGCAGGACTACCGGGCCGCCCACCAGTGGAAGGCCCCCATCCCCGAGGTGGCCGGGAACGCCTACTTCGGCGTCAAGTTCCTCCTGGCCGCAGCGGAGAAGGCCGGATCGAACGAACCCGAGACCGTCAACAAGGCGATCGGCGACCTCTCCTTCGACAGCCCCCTGGGCAAGGGCACCCGCTTCGACGCCTCCAACCACGTGCTCCAGGCCGACATGCGGGAGGTCACCATCGGCCGCGACGGCGCGTACACCGTCACCAGGACCCACCCGATGGTCGCCGACAAGACCCCCAAGAAGGGCTGCGCGTGACCGTCCCCACCGCATCCGCCGCCCGCATCGCCCCCACGGCGGGCATCCGACGCGCCCTGCGCCTCGCGCTTCCGGCCCTCGCCGGAGTCGCCCTGCTCGCCGCGCCCTTCGGCCTCGACGCCTTCGCCGTCGCCACCCTCACCCTCGGCCTGTGCCACGGCCTGTTCGCCTACGGCCTCGACCTGAGCTGGGGCCGGGCGGGCCTCCTCAGCGTCGGACACGCCGCGTTCTTCGGACTCGGCGCGTACGCCGTCGCCCTCGGCCAGGAACACGACCTCCCCCAGGCGGTGACGGTCGCCGCGGCCGTCGCCGCCGCCGTGGCGATCGCCCTGCCCGTCGTCCGCATCGGCCTGGCCGCCCCGGTCCCCGACGCACCCCTGATCCTCCTGACCATCGGCGTCGGACTCCTGCTCCAGCGCGCCGCCACCACCCTCGCCCCCGTCACCGGCGGGACCAACGGACTCTCCGTCTCCGGACCCGACGTCGTGACCTCCTACTACGTCACCCTCGCCGCCGTCGCGGCCGTCGTCGGCGCCTGCGGAGTGCTGTTCGTGCGCGGCCGGTTCGGCGCCCGCCTCGTGGCGGCCGCCCACAACCCCGAGCGGGCCGCCCAGAGCGGCGTCGACGGGACCAGGGTGCGCGCCACCGCCTTCGCCGCGAGCGCCGCCGTCGCCGCACTGGCCGGAGCGCTGTACGCACCCGTGGCCGGCCTGGTGTCGCCGCAGGTCTTCGGCCTCGGCCTGTCGACGTCCGTACTGATCTGGCTCGCCCTCGGCGGCCGGGCGTCCACGGTGGGACCGTTCGCCGGCGCCCTCGCCGTCACCGTCGGCCAGCAGTACCTCGGCTCCACCTGGCAGGGCTGGTACCTCCTCGCCCTCGCCGCCCTGTTCCTGCTCGTCGTCCAGGTGGCGCCCGCCGGCCTCACCGCCGCCCCGCGCCGGTGGCTGGCCGGGCCGGGACCCGCCGTACGCCTGCCGGCCGCGGCCCGCCGGGATCGGAGCCGTACCGTACGGGAAACCCCCGAGGGAGCCGCACCCCTCGCCGTCACCGGCATCCGGAAGTCCTTCGGCCCCGTCCAGGTGCTCGCCGGCGTGGACCTGACCGTCGAAGCCGGCCGCTGCGTCTGCCTGATCGGACCGAACGGCGCCGGCAAGAGCACCTTCCTGAACGTCGTCGCCGGACAACTCGCCCCCGATGCCGGCACCCTGCGGCTCTTCGGCACCGACGCGACCGGACTGCCGGTCCACCGCCGGGTGGGGCTCGGCGTCGGCCGGATGTTCCAGATCCCCAGCGTGATCGCCGAACTCTCCCCGGCCGACAACCTCCGCCTCGCCCGCATCGAGGCACCCCGACCCACCGAACCGCCCGCCGAGTTCCGCGACCTCGCCGCCGACGAGCTCCGGCCCGCCGGAACCCTCCCGCTCGCCGACCGCCGCCGCCTCGAACTCGCCATGGTGCTCGCCGCCGCGCCCCGGCTGCTGCTCCTCGACGAACCCGCCGCCGGACTCGGCCCCGACGACGCCCGCCGCCTCACCCGGGAACTCCGCGAGGTCAACCGGCGCACCGGCTGCGCCCTGCTCGTGGTCGAGCACGACATGGACATCGTGCGCGAACTCGCCGACGAGGTCGTCGTCCTCGCCGAAGGACAGGTCCTCGCCCGCGGCCCGCTCGACGCGGTCGCCGCCGACCCCGCCGTCCGCACCGCCTACCTGGGAGCACGCTGATGCTCGAACTGACGGGCCTCGCCGGCGGATACGGGCAGGCCGCCGTCGTCCGGCCGACCGACCTGACCGTACGCGGCGGCGAGATCACCGCCCTGATCGGCCGCAACGGCGCCGGGAAGACGACCCTCCTGCGGACCGTCTTCGGCCTCGCCGACCGGCACGGCGGCCGCGTGACCCTCGACGGACACGACGTGCCCCCGGGCCGCCCCGAACTGCTCGCCCGGGCCGGCGCCACCCTGATGCCCGAGGACCGGGGCGTGTTCCCCGCGCTCACCGTCGCCGAGAACCTCCGCCTCGCCCGCCGCCGCGACACCGAACCGGCGGTTGACCCGTACACCGTCTTCCCGCTCCTCACCGACCGCGCCGGGCAGCAGGCCGGCACGCTCTCCGGCGGGCAGAAGCAGCAACTGGGCATCGCCCGGGCGATGCTCGCCGGCCGCACCCTCATCGCGGTCGACGAACTCACCCAGGGCCTCCAGCCCTCCGTGGTCGCCGACGTCCTGGAGGCCCTCGGCGCGATCGCCGCCGCCGGAACGGCCGTCCTCCTCGTCGACCAGCACGCCGGAGCACTCCTCGACCACAGCCGCCACGTCGTGGCGATGGAGGCCGGACGGGTCGTCCTCGACGCGCCGAACGGGCCCGGTCTGCGCGACCGCCTCGACGACATCCTCGCGGTCCGCTGACCGCCCCACCCCACCTGGAGCCATTCCCATGGACCCCTTCGCCTCAGCCACCGACCTCGCGGCGGCCGTACGCCGGCGCGAGCTCAGCCCCGTCGAGATCGCCGAGACCTACCTCCGCAGGATCGCGGAACACGACGGGGAGCTCGCCGCGTTCACCTGGCTCGACGAGGACGCCGTCCGCGCCGCCGCACGCCGCGCCGAACAGGCCGTCACCGACGGCGGCCCGCTCCCGCCGTTCCACGGCGTGCCCGTCCCCGTCAAGGAACTGACCCAGGTCGAGGGCCAGCCCGCCACCTACGGCTCGTACGGAGTCGACGACCGGCCCCGCACCCTCACCGAACCCGTGGTCCGCCGCCTCCTCGACGCCGGATTCCTCCTCATGGGCCGCACCAACTCGCCCGAGATGGGCCTCCTGTCGACCACCGACAACAGCCGCTTCGGCAGCACCCGCAACCCCTGGAGCCCCGAGCACTCCGCCGGCGGCTCCAGCGGCGGCGCCGCCGCGGCCGTCGCCGCCGGCCTCGCACCCGTCGCCCACGCCAACGACGGAGGCGGCTCGATCCGCATGCCGTCCTCCTCCTGCGGACTGCTCGGCCTCAAGCCCAGCCGGGGCCGCGTCCCCCAGCAGGTCCCCGGCTGGGAACACGCCACCGTCGAGGGCGCCATCACCCGCACCACCCGCGACGCCGCCGCGCTGCTCGACGCGATGTCCGTGCCCGACCGGCTCGCCATGTACCAGGCCCCCGCACCCGACCGCCCCTACCTCGACGAGGTCGGCCGCGACGCCGGACGCCTCCGCATCGGGCTGCTCACCGAGGCGCCCACCGGCCTGCCCGTCGACCCGCAGTGCGTCGCCGCCGCCGAGCACACCGCCCGGCTCCTCGAAACCCTCGGCCACCGCGTCGCCCCCGCCGCACCCCGCTTCTTCAGCGAGGAGGCGATCACCGGATACGCGCAGACCGTCCTCGACGCGGCGCTCTGGGCCGCCCCGTACCAGCAGCCGGAACTCGCCGAGCCGCACCTCAGGTTCCGGATGGACCGGGCCGCCGGGAAGCACTCGGGCGAATACACCAGGGCCGCGACCCTGCTCGCCGAGGAGGCCCGCGCGGTCCGCGCCCAATGGGGCCAGGAGTTCGACCTGCTCCTCACCCCCACCATGGCCTGCCTGCCGCCGCCCGTGGACGCCCTCCTCAAGGAGGCCAACGCGGACCCCGGCGGCCCGCGCACCACCGAGACCCGGATGATCTCCTTCACCTCGATCTGCAACATCACCGGGCAGCCCGCCGTCAGCCTGCCCACCTTCACCTCGGCCGAGGGCCTCCCCGTCGGCAGCCAGCTCATCGCCGGTCCGTGGGACGAGGCCGCCCTGATCCGGGTCGCCGCCGAACTGGAGGCCGTGGACGGCTGGGCCCGCCGCCGCCCCGCGCGCTACTCCGGCTGAGCCCCGGCCGCTCGCGCGAGGCATCTCTCCTCGTCGGCGGTGGCACCGCGCCACCGCCGCTCCCGGTTCCCCCTCCCCAGGGAACCGGCCCCCCTTGGAAGGAGCCGAACATGGCACGTACCGCACCGGCCCGCATGCTGCGCCGGATCGTCGCCGAACACTCCACCGGAAACACCGCGGCCGACGCAGGACCTTCCCGCCGCACCGTCCTCGGCGGCATCGCCGCCGGCGTGGGCCTGGCCGCCGCCACCTCCGCCGGCGCGGCCGGTCCCGCCCGAGCCGACACCGCCCCGCAGCCCGTCGTCGCGATCGTCGGCGCCGGCATCGCCGGACTCAACGCGGCCCTGCGCCTCGCCGACCACGGCATCGCCTCCGCCGTGTACGAGGCCGACACCCGGGTCGGCGGCCGGATGTACTCCAACCCGGCCGGCGCCTACTGGGCCGACGGCCAGGTCTCCGAGTGGGGCGGCGAGCTGATCGACACCGGCCACACCCGCATGCGGGACCTCGCCGCCCGCTTCGGCCTGACCCTCGACGACCTGCGCGCCGCCGAGCCGGCCGGCTCCACCGAGGTCTACCGCTTCGACGGTGCCTACTACACCTACGCCCAGGCGAGCGCCGACTTCAAGAAGCTCAAGCCGGTGATCCAGCAGGACCTCGCCACCTTCAACTGGCCCGTCGCCTGGGACGCCGCCAACAGCCCCGGCGCGGTGGCCCTCTCGAACATGTCCATATACGACTGGATCGCCACCCGCGTCCCGGACGGCCACGCCTCGCCCTTCGGGCAGCTCCTCGACGTCGCGTACACCACCGAGTTCGGCATGGACACCCACGCCTCCTCGGCCCTCGGCATCATCGGCATGCTCGGCTACCAGGCGACCCCGACCGGCTTCGGGCTGTTCGGGGAGAGCGACATCCGCTACCACATCCGCGGCGGCAACCAGCGCCTCCCGCAGGCCATCGCCGCCGCCCTGCCCCCGGGGACCGTACGACACGGCTGGCGCCTCCAGTCCGTGGCGGCCGCCGCGGGAGGCCGGCAGCTCCTCACGTTCACCGCCTCCGGCTGTACGCAGACGGTGCTCGCCGACCACACCGTCCTGGCCCTCCCCGTCGGCGTGCTCCAGAGGCTGGACCTGTCCGCCTCCGGCTTCGACGGCCGCAAGCTCGCCGGCATCGCCGCGATGACGATGGGACAGAACTGCAAGCTCTCCCTGCAGTTCGACACCCGCCACTGGAACACCTCCGGCCCGTGGGGGATCGCCAGCGGCAGCACGATGAGCGACACCGGCTACCAGACCTCCTGGGACTCCAGCAGGGCCCAGCCCGGCGGGAAGGGCATCCTCACCGTGTACGCGGGCGGCGGTCACGCCGCGGACTTCACCCCGTCCACCCCGTTCCGCACGGCGGCCGACCCGCAGATCGCCTGGTACGCACAGGCCGCGCTCGCCCAGCTCGAACCGGTCTTCCCTGGCCTCACCGCCCACTGGACCGGCAAGGCCACGCTCGCCGCCTGGCCGCTCAACCCGAACGCGTACGGCTCGTACGCCGGCATGCCCATCGGGTACGCCCACCGGTACGGCGGCTACGAGGGCGTCCGCCAGGGCAACACCCACTTCGCGGGCGAGCACACCTCCGCGCTGGCCCAGGGCTACATGGAGGGCGGCGCCGAATCGGGTCAGCGGGCCGCCGACGAGGTCCTCACCGACCTCGGCGTCCTGTAGTCCGACCGCGTGGGGCCCGCCGGAGGGGGTCCGGCGGGCCCGTCCTCAGCCCCGGCGGGGAAGCAGCCCCCGCTCCAGGGCCACGACCACGGCGCGGGTGCGGTCGCTGACGTCCAGCTTCGCGAAGACACGCAGGAGATGGGTCTTGACCGTGGCCTCCGCGATGACGAGACGGCGGCCGATCTCGGCGTTGGAGAGGCCGTCGGCCACCGCGCCGAGGACGTCCTGTTCGCGCGCGGTCAGGACGACGGGGGCGGGGCGGCGCATGAGGGCGACGAGGCGTTCGGCGACGCGGGGCGCGAGGACGGTCTCGCCGCGGGCCGCGGAGCGGACGGCTTCGGCGAGCTGGTCGGCGGTGGTGTCCTTCAACAGGTAGCCGACGGCGCCGGCCTCGACCGCCCGTTCGATCTCCACGTCGGTGTCGTACGTGGTGAGGACGAGCACCCGGGTCGGGGCGGGGCCGGCGGCGATCGCGGCGGTCGCCTCGACCCCGTCCATGACCGGCATGCGCAGGTCGACGAGGGCGACGTCGGGCGTGAGGCGTTCGACGAGACCGAGCGCCTCGCGGCCGTCGGCGGCCTCGCCGACGACCGTGATGTCCGGGACCGGCGCCAGGAGGGCGACGACTCCGGCGCGCATCACGGTGTGGTCGTCGACGACCACGACCCGGACGGGCTGGTGCGCTTCGGGCATGTCAGGGCCGTCCGTTCGGGTGGAAGGTCGTGGGGAAGGTCGCGAGGACGCGGGTGCCGTCCCCGACCGAACTGGTCACGGTCAGTTCGCCGTCGAGCTCGGCGAGCCGCTTGCGCATGCCGTCCAGACCGAAGCCGCGCGACTCCTCGACGACGAAGCCGCGCCCGTCGTCGGTGATCTCCAGCTCGATGGCGTACGGACCCTGGGCGAGGACCACGCCGACGGTGCTCGCGTCGGCGTGCTTGCGGACGTTGGCCAGCGACTCCTGGGTGCAGCGCAGGAGTGCGATCCGGGTCTGCTGGTCGGAGTCGACGTCCTCGGCCAGCTCCGCCTCCACCGTGATCCCCGTGTCCTGGGCGAACCGTTCGAGGGTGCGGCGCAGGGTCGGCACCACCGAGCCGGGGGAGAGCCCGCTGCGCGGTGCCGAGCCCACCAGGACCCGGGCCTCGGCGAAGTTCTCGCGCGCGGTCGCCTCGATGGAGCGCAGCTGCCGGGCCGTGTGCTCCGCGCCGCCGTCGAGGCCTGTCCGGGCGGCCTCGGCGAGGACGATGATGGAGGCGAAGCCCTGGGCGAGGGTGTCGTGGATCTCGCGGGCCATCCGCTCCCGCTCGTCGGCGGCGCCCTGGGCGCGATGGGCGGCCGCCAACTGCTCCTGGGTGACGGAGAGTTCGGTGGCGAGTGCGGCGGCGCGGGCCTCGCCGTCCGCGACGAGCCGGTGGAGCAGGAGTCCCGCCAGGACGGACACGGCGTATCCGGCCAGGGCGGCGGCCGCGTTCCCCGGCGAGTCGCTCCAGACGCTTCCCGCCGCCGTCGCGGCCGCCGCGCAGCCGCTGAGCAGCACCGCGGCCCGGGGACCGCGGGTCTGGAACCAGAACTGGGGGAGGGCGGCGATCAGGAGGGCGGCGCCGCCCCCGGGGAGCGCCGCCATCACGCCCAGGCCGGCGGCCAGGACCGCCAGGTAGAGCGGCGAGTGGTGGCGGGCGCGGTGGACGGCGGTGTACGCGAGGGCCGCCGCCACCAGGGCCAGGGAGGCCCATTTCACGGGCCCCGAGTCGTTGCCGACGCCGATGACCGAGGGGACCAGGCCGAGGAGCAGCCAGGCGGCCGTGTACCAGCGGCGCAGGGCGGTGAGCGCCGGCCGCTCAGCCGCCGTGTATGCCGTCTCGTCCGTCATTCCGTCAGCCTACGGACACCGGCGGGGTCTCCGCTCGCTCGGACTTCCCGGATCGGCGCATGCCGCGTGCGGGCCACCAGTTCGCCTCGCCGAGCAGCAGCATCAGGGAGGGCAGCACCAGGACGCGGATCACGAAGGCGTCGAGGAGGACCGCGACGGCCAGGCTGAAGCCGATCTGCTTCATTTCGATCAGGTGCAGCGCGGCGAAGCTCGCGAACACCGTCACCATCACGACGGCCGCGCTGGTGACGACCCCGGCGGACGAGGACAGGCCCTGGAGGACCGCCTGCCGGGTGGGGGTTCCGGCGAGGCGGGCCTCGCGGATCCGGCTGATCACGAACACCTGGTAGTCCATGGAGAGTCCGAAGAGGATCACGAACAGGAACAGGGGGACGCGGGATCCGATCGAGCCCGTGGAGGTGAAGTCGAGGATCCCCTCGGCCCATCGGTACTGGAAGACCAGGACCAGGATGCCGAGGGACGCGAACGCGGAGAGCAGGTTGAGGAGGATCCCGACGAGGCCGAGGACGACGGACCGGAACGCCCACACCGTCATCGCGAAGGTGACGAGGAGCAGTGCCCCGACGATGAGCGGCAGCTTCCGCTTCTGATGGTCGGGGTAGTCGGCGTAGCGGGCGACCTCGCCGGTGACGGCGACCTCGGTGCCGGTGAGCGCGCCGACGGTCCCGGGCACGAGGTCGGTGCGGAGCCGGTCGAGCGAGGCCCGGGCCTCGGGACTGTTCACGGAGCGCGGGACGGCCAGTTCGAGCATGGTCGTACGGCGGTCGGCCGAGGTCCGCAGGACGGGAGTGCCGCCGATCACCGGGTCCTCGGCGTCCGCCCGGTCCGCGAGCGTGCGCAGGGCGCCCGCGACCTCCTCGGCCCGCTCCGCGTCCGCCCGTACGACCACCTGGTGCATGGCCTTCAACTCGGGATAGGCGGCCATGAGCCGGTCGTAGGTCCGCATGGCGGGGATGGCGCGGGAGTGCGTCTCGCGGCTCATCTCCGTGATGTCGATCCGCAGGACGGGGAGGGCGAGGGCGAGGAGCGCGAGGGTGGAGACGGCGAGGGTCACGGCGGGGTGCCGGGCGACGGGACGGAGGACGGCGGCGGTGATCCGTCCGCCGGTACCGGAAGCGCCCTTCCGCACCGGCTTCTTGCGGGTCCGCCGACGTTCGGCGCGCTCGCCGAGGAGGGCGAGGATCGCGGGCAGGACGGTCAGCGAGCTGAGGACGGCGACCAGGGTGACGACGACCGCTCCGGTGGCGATGGAGGAGAAGATGACGTCGTCCGCGAGGTAGAGCGTGGCGCTGGAGACGGCCACGGCGAGCCCGGAGACCACCACGGCCCTGCCCGAGGTCGCGGCGGCGAGCTCCACGACGGCCTGCGTGGTGAGGCGTCCGCCGGCGGCCCGGGCCCGTTCCTCGCGCTCCCGCTTCAGATGGAAGAGGGTGTAGTCGACACCGACGGCGAGTCCGATGAGCAGGATGACGTTGGTGCCGACGCCGGCGTCGGGGAAGACGTGCGAGGCGATCATCGACAGGCCGACGGCGGCCACGATCGAGGAGAGCGCGAGCAACAGCGGCACGACGGCCATCACCACGGAGCCGAAGACGATCAGCAGGGTGATCAGGGTGACGGGCAGTGCGATGACCTCCGTACGGGAGAGGTCGTCGCCGCGGAGTGTGTCGACGCCCTTGCCGATGGAGGGGCTGCCGACCTCCTCGACGAGCAGCCGCGGGTGTGCGGCCCGGACCTCGGCGGTCTGCGCGAGGAGTGCGTCGACGTGCTGCTTCCCGTCGAACTCGGCGCCCTTCATGGTGACGTCGACGCGCAGGGCGGTGCGGCGCGCGTCGGCGACCGGGTCGGCCACGGACAGCACCTCGGGCAACTGCCGCATCCGGGCGCCGATCTCGCGTGCGGCGGCCTCGGCCTCGGTCCGGTCGAGGGGGCCGGTGCCGGGTGCGGCCTGGATCAGGACGCGTTCGAGGGGCTTCTGCTGGAGACCGCCCTCGGCGGCGAGGGCCTCGGCCCGGCCGGCCTCGCCGATGCGGTAGTCCTCCGTGGTCGCGGGGCGGGCGCCGAGGGCGATGCCCGCGCCCAGGCAGAGGGCCACGAAGAGGAGCCAGCCGATCAGTGCGCGCCAGGGGTGCCGGGCGCTGTGACGGGCCATGCGTACGGTCGGGTTCGTCATGCGTCCCAGACTGGTCGGCGCGGCCGTCGCGCCGACAGGATCGGCCGGTTGAACCTGGTGTCCACCGGTCGGTGGACACGGGGCCGAAGACGCAGGTCAGGCCGGCTCGGCTCAGGTCGGCTCAGGTCGGCTCGGTTCGGTTCGGCTCGGTTCGGTTCGGCTTGGTTCGGCTCGGCTCGGCTCAGGTCAGGTCGGTCGGCTGGTCGGGGTCGAGTGTGATGCCGAGGCGCACGGTGGCACTCGCGAGTACGCCCCAGAGGGCGTCGCTCAGGAAGTGGGTCAGGTCGTCGAGGGAGCTCCGCGACTCGGGGTGGGCGGCCCACTGGTTCACCACGCCGTCCACCAGGCCGACCATGCCGAACGCCAGGTTGAGGTTGAAGCCGGCGGGCGCCGGCTCGCCGTCGAGGAACCGCTCGGCGTACGAGTCCAGGAGCCGTGCGAGGTGGAGGGCGATGGCGGTGCGGGTGCCCGTGACGGCGGGCGAGCCGCCGCCGAGGAACCGGTGGAGCTCGGGGTGCAGCGCCACCCAGCTCGCATAGGTGCCGGCGGCGTGCTCGATCGCCTCCCGGATCGTGCCCCGGGGGGCGAGCGCGGGGGAGAGCGCGGCCATCAGGTCGTCGGTGATGCGCGCGCGGATCTGCTCGTCGAGGTCCTCGCGGCTGCGGAAGATCCGGTAGACGACGGAGCGGGGCATCCCGGCCTCGGCGCCGATCGCGGCCACGCTGACCGCCGTTCCCTCGCGCCCGATGACGGTGAGGGCCGCGGTGAGGACCTGGTCGCGGCGCTCGGCGCGATGGCCGGTCCAGCGGGTGTCGCGGCCGTCGGGGCGCCCGTCGTCGTGTGTCTTCCTGTCCTCGGCCACAGCGTGGATCGTACCCGGCGATCAAGAAGAGGCGACGTGTCCGGGGTGGCGCAGGTCACGTTACCGCCGGTACCCTGGACGCGGTGACACAGGTAAATTCCGGTGTCTGAGAGTGCCGGGGGAGAATGCACCGCCACTACCGGCAGCAGAGGGGATGGACATGGAGAACCAGCACGTCGACGTGCTGATCATCGGCGCGGGACTGTCCGGGATCAGTGCCGCCTGCCATCTGCTCGCCGGGAACCCCGGAACCACGTACGCGATCATCGAGCGGCGCGCCGGCATCGGCGGCACCTGGGACCTGTTCCGCTACCCCGGCATCCGCTCGGACTCCGACATGTACACCTTCGGCTACGGCTTCCGCGCCTGGCACGGCACCAAGGTCCTCGCCGGCGGCACGGACATCCGCCGCTACATCCGGGCCACCGCCGAGGAGCACGGCGTCACCGACCACATCCGCTTCGGCCGCAGGGCCGTCCGCGCGAACTGGTCGAGCGACGAGGGCCGCTGGACCGTCGAGACCCTCGACGAGGCCACCGGCGAGACCCGAGTCCTCACCGCCCGCTTCCTCGTCGGTGCCACCGGCTACTACGACTACGACGCGGGCCACCGCCCCGAGTTCCCCGGCGAGCAGCGCTTCCGCGGCACCCTCGTGCACCCGCAGCACTGGCCCGAGGACCTCGACCACACGGGCAAGCGCGTGGTCGTCATCGGCAGCGGCGCCACCGCCATCACCCTCGTCCCCGCGATGGCCCCCGACGCCGCGCACGTCACCATGCTCCAGCGCTCGCCCACGTACATCCTGGCGCTCCCCGCGGACGACCCCCTCTCGGTCCTCCTGCGCAGGCTGCGCGTCCCGGCCGCGCTCGTCCACCGCGTCGGCCGCACCCGCAACATCGCGATGCAGCGCGGCCTGTACGCCCTGTGCCGCAAGGCCCCCCGCCTCATGCGCAAGGTGCTCCTCGGAGCCGTACGGGCGCGGCTCGGCAAGAGCGTCGACATGCGCCACTTCACCCCGGCGTACAAGCCCTGGGACCAGCGGCTGTGCGTCGTCCCCGGCGGCGACCTCTTCACCACGCTGAAGAGCGGCAGGGCGTCCGTGGTCACCGACCACATCGAGACGTTCACCGAGACCGGCGTCAAGGTGAGGTCCGGCGAGGAGATCCCCGCCGACATCGTCGTCACCGCCACCGGCCTGCGCATGCAGCTCGCCGGCGGCATGGAACTCGCGGTCGACGGCAAGCCCGTCGTCACCCGCGACCACCTGCTCTACAAGGGCGTGATGCTGGACGGCGTCCCCAACCTGGCGATGATCATCGGCTACACCAACGCCTCCTGGACGCTCAAGGCCGACCTCGCCGCCGCCTACGTCAGCCGGCTCCTCGCCCACATGGACCGGCACGGCCTCACCGCCGTCACCCCCGTCGCCGCCGAGGCCGACGCACAGCCG